>USQH01000132.1 GCA_900556765.1 uncultured Oscillospiraceae bacterium | reverse complement strand
CAAATAAGATATGACTCCGACAATAGCAAAACGTATCATTTCTTTTATCAAGCGTTTTAACGATTCTGAATTAGACAAATCAACATCCCCCGTTAATTAAATCTATCAGCGCTTGAGCTTCATTTGTTTTCAACTCAACCGTTCTTTCCCTCTCGGAAATGTTTTCAAGATAGTGTGCGTCCGAGCTGATAAAAAACGGATGGCCGTATATTTTCGGATCGCCGGCGGTGCTGACTTCAATAAAGTCAAATCCGCATTCAGGCACGATCTCGCCAAGCACCGAAATAATGCTGTACGAATCCCTGTCGACATGAGCCGGTATGCATGCTCCGCCGAAACTGTGTACAAGAGCTTTAACATCCATTATACCGATATTGCAGGAGTTTATAAGCAGATTAGGCTCCTTACCTATAATATCGTCGTTTTCATCCATGATAAGCTGGTCGCCGAAAATTTCCGGATTATTTTCAATCGGTACGCGTAGCTTGTCCACCGCATCGCTGAATGACAGTGCACTGTCACAATCGGGAAAATAGCAAACGACATGAATATCCTCGCAAGTTGTCAGCTCCATGCCGGGCACAACCGTAACACCTGCGCTTTTGCCGACAGCCACGGCAGCCGGACAGTTTTTGCAGCTGTTATGATCGGTCAAAGCTATCATATCCAGCCCGTTAAGCATAGCCATATTGACTATATTGTTAGGCGTCATATCATTATCGCCGCACGGACTTAAGCATGAATGAATATGCAAATCGTAATATACATTCATTTTATCAATTTGTCAATAGCCGCGCAGAGATCAAATTGTGTGCAGTTGGATTTAAGCACAGCTATTCCCTGTTCGTCAGCTTTGGTTTTTGCTTCGTCATCCAAAGTGGAGCTTTCCGCAAGAACGATGCACGATATGTCTGCTAAAACTGCGACGGCAATAGCGTTAACATTACCCATTACAGTTACCCAGGCGGCACCGCTGCCGGCGCGTCCCATTACCCAGCTGAGAAGATCGCCGCAATATCCGCATTTCACTTCGCTGTCAGCACCTTCATGTCCTGCAACAATTTCAGCCCCTAGGCGTTGTGACAACTCATTCACAGTCATAATATATCACCTGTTGTGTTTTGTTTTTATTCGGTATCATTTGAAAATGATTTTTTACTTTTCATAATCTCATCGAGCTGCTTTTTCAGAACAAAAACGCAGTCGTTTTCGTCGGCATAACCGAGCGCAGCATCCTCCGCAAACGCTTGACAAGAAGGCGCACCGCAAGCTCCGCAGTCAAGTCCTGGCAGTTTTTTTTCGATGGCGTCAATTTTATTCATCATAGCCAGCGCTTCAGAAAGGCTGTCGGATAGTTTCAGGCCTTTAACGGGAAGTAACGGCTTTTTACTGAAAATATATTTAGGTATATTTTCACTTTCAAGATGATTCATAGATACAGGTAAATACTTTCTCAGTATTTGCGTTCTTGCCTTTGCCATATACGGATTTTTCACCGTCATAACACCGCCCACACAGCCTGCCGGACAGGCGTTCAGCTCGACAAAATGCAAACGGCGAAATTTTTTATCTTCGATCTCTTCAAGCACCTTTATAATATTTTCAATACCATCAGCGGCAAGATAGTGCGATGACATTAAAGCCGCGGCTTCACCGCCGTTGCTTGCCCAGCTTACACCTATCAGTCCGGAATTTGCGAGCGGCTCGGGTTTATCTATTTTTTCCATCTCCGAAACCAGTCGATGATATATATCGCAGATGCCGATTGCACCGTCGATACGATACTCGTCACCCTCAGCATGCTTTTTTGCCTCAGTTACGCGGGCAGTACAGGGCGATATGTAAAAAATTCCGATTTTTTCAGGTTCTAATCCCGACTTTTTAACCGCTTCCTCGCGTGCCAATTTTGCCGCAAGATGCATCGGATCCATGATCGGGGAAATATTTCTGCATAAATCAGGAAAGCGCAGTTGAATCAGTCTGACGACAGCCGGGCACGCCGACGAAATCAGCGGATAATCGCATGAATCCGTATGCAAATATTTTCGAGTTGCCTCTGATATAAGCTCCGCCGCCCTTGATGTCTCGAAAACATCGTCAAAGCCAATGCGTTTGAAAGCAGTCATTACATAATCGAGATCCTCAAGATTGCGTATCTGACCGAAAACGGTAGGAGACAACAGTGCGACCTTATAATCAAATTTGTTTATAACGGCTGAATTATCATAAGAAGCTCGCATGGCATGAGTGGGGCAAACACGGATGCATTCACCGCAATCAATGCACAATTCTTTAAGTATCTTTGCCTTTCCGTTGCGAACTCGAATAGCCTGCGTCGGGCAATGACGAATGCAATTTATGCATCCGACGCACTTATCGAGATCGAGCATAACCGAATGGAAAACTTTCTCCATATCAGAGCATACTCCTTTATGTAAGATTGACTTTTATGTAGACGGTTGTGCCGACACCGATTTCTGTTTCGATCTTCATATCGTCGGTATACTTTTTTATGTTTGGCAGGCCCATTCCGGCACCGAATCCGAGTGCACGAATTTCATCACGCGCCGTTGAGTATCCCTCCTGCATAGCGAGATCTACGTCCTTTATACCGGGGCCGTTGTCACGCAGCCAAACCTGAACGGAATCGGCGGATATTTCAGCGTCGATTACGCCCCCGTTTGCATGGATCACCATGTTAATTTCGCCCTCATAAACGGCTATTGATATACGTCGGATTATATCAAAATTCACTCCGAGCTTTTTGAGAGTGCGTTTCAGCGAGCCGGAGGCTTCACCGGCATGGGTGAAGTCATCGGCCGAAACCTGATACTGTAATTTAATAGACTCAGGCATTCGGACTGCCACCTCCCCTGAGTCCGTTTTCATAAAGCAGTCCGCAGGCAGTAAACATCCTGTGCGGAGTTCTCATCAATACTATGCCGCGGTCCTCGGCAAGCGAGATCATGTTCTTTTCCGCGAACAAACACTATGCAGCGCATATCCATCATTTCTGCGGTGCGAACTACCTGAGGATTTACGAGGCCCGTAAGCAGCACCGACTGATCCTTAACATAAGCCAGCACATCGCTCATCATGTCGGAACCGCAGGCTGAATGTATCTCCGTTTCTTTCAGTTCTTCTCCGCAAATATATTCGGCATCTAAAATATTTTTAACATCGGAAACGCGCATATTATATAACCTCCGCTCAAGTTTTTGTTTATTATACCACTTTATTTAATTTCTTACAAGTAATAATTAAAATAGCAACAGTCGGCAAAATAATATTGCCAAATAATTGACATTCGGTTATAATGATTGATTAGAGGAAAAGGAGTTGTGTTTTCGGATGACTGAAAATGAAAGAATAGCCGAGCTGATATTCGGTCAGCTCTCAAATACACCCGATGATTACGAAAATGAATATCCGCCGCTGAACCTAAGCGAAGGTCAGCGCGTGACGAGAATTGCCCCCAGTCCGACGGGTTACCTGCATCTGGGAGTTCTTTTTACTGCTCTCATTAACCGCCGAACCGCCGATGCTACTAACGGTATGTTCTATCTGCGAATTGAAGATACCGATGCAAAGCGCGAGGTTGAAGGCGGCATGGCCGATATAATCAACGGCCTGCTTAATTACGGAATTAAAATTGACGAGGGATATGTTTC
>USQH01000131.1 GCA_900556765.1 uncultured Oscillospiraceae bacterium | reverse complement strand
CCGCTAAGAAGAGCGACTTCGAGCGCACCGAGCTGAACAAGGACAAGACCGGCGTCAAGCTGGCGGGCGTTGCCGCAATCAACCCGGTAAACGGCAAGGAAATCCCGATTTTCGTTTCCGACTACGTTCTGATGGGCTACGGCACCGGCGCTATCATGGCCGTTCCGGCGCACGATGACCGCGACTGGGAGTTCGCTAAGAAGTTCGGCTGCGAGATCATCGAGGTCGTTTCCGGCGGTGAGGACGTGCAGAAGGCTGCGTTCACCGCAAAGGACGAGACCGGCATTCTGGTCAACTCCGACTTCCTGAACGGCAAGACCGTCAAGGACGCGATCCCGGCAATGATCGAGTGGCTGGGCGAGAAGGGCATCGGCCGCGCAAAGGTACAGTACAAGCTGCGCGACTGGGTATTCTCCCGTCAGCGCTACTGGGGCGAGCCGATCCCGATCGTCAAGTGCGACAAGTGCGGCTACGTTCCGCTGCCGGAGGATCAGCTTCCGCTCGAGCTGCCGAACGTGCACACCTACGAGCCGACCGACAACGGCGAATCCCCGCTTGCACACATGACCGACTGGGTCAACACCACCTGTCCGTGCTGCGGCGGCCCGGCAAAGCGCGAGACCGACACCATGCCGCAGTGGGCAGGCTCGTCGTGGTACTTCCTGCGCTACTGCGATCCGCATAATGACAAGGAACTTGCCTCCAAGGAAGCTCTGAAGTATTGGACGCCCGTCTCGTGGTATAACGGCGGAATGGAGCATACGACACTGCATTTGCTTTACAGCCGCTTTTGGCACAAGTTTCTCTATGACATAGGCGTTGTTCCGACTTCCGAGCCGTATGCAAAACGCACGAGTCACGGCATGATCCTCGGCGAAAACGGCGAAAAGATGTCCAAGTCACGCGGAAATGTCGTTAATCCCGATGATATTATCAATGAGTACGGCGCTGATACTATGCGTATGTACGAAATGTTTATCGGTGACTTTGAAAAGGCAGCACCGTGGAGTTCGTCGTCGATCAAGGGCTGCAAACGCTTTTTGGAGCGTATTTGGGGACTTCAGGACTGCCTGACGGACGGAGACGGATATCGTCCGCAGCTTGAGGCAGAATTCCACAGAACGATTAAAAAGGTCTCTGCCGATATCGAGGAAATGAAGTTTAATACGGCTATTGCTGCATTAATGGCACTGCTTAACGCCATTTCCGACTTCGACGGTAAGGTCACTAAGGACGAGTTGCGTACTATAGTGTTGCTGCTCAGCCCGTTTGCTCCGCATATTTGTGAGGAGATTTGGGAGAAATACGGTACCGGCGGCACTATCAACGATCAGAAGTGGCCTGTTTACGATGAGGCGAAATGTGTTGACAATGAGATTGAGATTGCCGTTCAGGTTAACGGTAAAATCCGTGATAGAATTGTTGTCGGCGCTGAGGACGCACAGGATTCGGTGATCGCGGCGGCAAAATCCAGCCCGAAGATAATCGCCGAAATTGAAGGCAAAACGATTATTAAGGAACTCTACGTTAAAGGGAAATTGGTCAACATTGTTGCTAAATAAATTTCTTTGGTGTTTCGGTTTACTGTTACTATAATTACGATAAAAACAAGCACATCGGTCTGGTTGATCGGTGTGCTTGCTTTTTATATAATGCTACTGTAACAAGTGCAAGCAATTAAAAAACATAAGAATTTAAAAATGTGCGTTTTAGATTAAACTTCAAAATTATTGTTATAAAATGAATTTCGATTTTATTTGTATCTTAATAGCGTTTTTAAAAATAAGTACATATATAGAATAGTTTAAAAGCACTGCCTTTTTAATAAAAAGCAGTGCTTGTTAAAATAAATTATCCAACTAACATAAATCTGAATAAACCTAATAAACTTATCATTTGTAATTAATAATTCTATTTATTATTAAAGGCTTCTTGATTGATTTTGCGTATTTCTTCAATCGTTTTTTTACTGAATTTGTCCGTATGATCTTCTTTCAGCAAACCGTTGATTTCCTGCTGTACATCGGTTATTTGAGTATAGCAATATCCGCTGATATACGGTATTTTAGCTACCGCGTTTGTAACACTTCGGAATTTTTCCAAAAAGTCTTCTTCACCGCTTGCCATTTCACCGTAGCCCCAACCATTGTCGGATTGCAGCGCGATGCCGCCGTATTCGCTCATGATAACCGGTTGACCGTTGTATGCATAACCATTTGCGTACAACCTTTTTCCGCATGTGTAGGCTATAAGTCCGTTCAAAATTTCCAGTTTGTCATCGGTATATGCTGAGTATAGTTCATCACCGTTTTGTCTGTAATCATGAATGGTGATTATATCCGAAATGGTGTGTTCCCATCCGTCGTTAGTTATTACCGGACGCGTGCTGTCCAATGATTTAGTCAGGTAATATATGCTGTTAATAAAGCTTACTTGTGCTTTTGAATTTTTGTCGGAGAGATCGCCGAAGCCCCACGACTCATTGAATGGTACCCATGTAATAATCGATGGGTGATTATAGTTCTGGTTAACGATTTTTACCCATTCATCGGTAAAGTTTGATGCCGATTTGTTGGTGTAATTATAAAAGCTCGCCATTTCGCTCCAAACGAATACGCCTTTAACGTCGCACCAGTACAAAAAGCGCTCATCTTCGATTTTTTGATGCTTGCGAACTCCGTTATAACCGTATTTCAGCGCAATGTCTATATCATTTACAAGTGCCTGACCGTTGGGTGCTGTCAGATGAGATTCTTTCCAATATCCCTGATCAAGCAGCATTTTTAAGTGGAGTTCATTTTCATTTAGCAGTATTTTGTTGCCGTCGATCTTTATCTGTCTTACGCCAAAATACGATTTTACCGTATCAATCACTTCATCATTGCGGTAAAGACGGTATTCAATGTCATATAGATTTGGTTTCTCGGGTGACCAGTTTTTAATCTCTGCTTTATTGTCGGAGCAAATTGATATAGTGGACTGAACGGTTTTGCCTTCGGGTCTTGTGGAGACGGTGTTAACGACCTCACCGTCAAACGAAATGATCGTTTCGATCGAATATCTGTACTTATTGATATCGTAGTATGAAATGTTTAAATCATATTCAAGCGATACTGTTTTGTACCCGTAGTTCGGAGTGTATTTTATGGATTTAAAGTAATTGTCCGATACTTTTTCAAGCCATACTGTTTTCCATATTCCGGTCGTCTGAACATACCAGCAGGAAAAACTTTCTGATTGATATCTCTGCTTACCGCGAGTTTGTTCAACAGACAGTGAATCCTCAATCTTTACTGTTATTTGGTTTTCTCCGGCTTTAATGAAATCTGTAATATCAAATGAAAAACGATGATATCCGCCGACATTTTCACCGACAACTTTTCCGTTTATCCAGAGTTTTGTGTAATAATCACTGCCTTCAAAATGCATGAGCATGTGTTTGTTGATATCGTCTTCGGATAAAACTATCGATTTATTGTACCAAACAACGTTGTGAATTTTTTGATCGTTGATTCCGCTGAGCGGAGTCTCATATGTATACGGAACAGTAATTTCTTGTTTGTCCTCGGGAAAATTGATGTAGTATTCATTTTCCTCGCCGATATTATGGTCGTCAAAGGCAAAGTCCCATTTACCGTTCAAATTGAGCCAGTTTTCTCTGAAAAACTGTGGACGCG
>USQH01000130.1 GCA_900556765.1 uncultured Oscillospiraceae bacterium | reverse complement strand
TATATTTTTCATTATCAACCAAAACCTTTTTATCTAAATCGTATCTCACTAAAAAAATGTTTTGTGACCACGATATAATTGGAATATTAACTTAGTCACAGACAACAAAATAAAAACAGCGGCATGAAAGCCGCTGTTTTTATTTTCATGAAGCTGATGATACGCTGCTGACGCCTGAACTGACAACATTGCTTTGGTTGCCTATAACGCCCGACATAGCGCTGGTTACGTTGTTTGACATCGGTGCGCTGGTTGCCTGAGACGACATAGGAGCGCTTGTCATATTTGACGAAACTCCGCCGTTTGAGCTTGAGACATTACCGCCGCTCGTGCAGGACGCAAAGGCGGTCGCCACGGTGATGACCGCGATCATCATTATTATAAGTTTTCGCATTTTTTAACCTCCGTAAAATTGGTTGTTAATATTCTTGCCTTTTTAAACCGCTTTTATTCATTGACGTAACATGAAAAAGATGAATCGGAGGAAAGCAGAACGGTAACTTCCCTGTCGGAACCGTTTATCCGTCTGATTATCAGCTTGATCTCGTCGCCCGCACTGTGAGATTCAAGACAATCAAGCAGTATACTTTCGCTCGTAATCGGTCTTGAATCAATAGAAGTTATAACATCTCCCGACGAAAAGCCTTTACCGTAGAGATCGCTGTCGTTATTTATACTCTGGATTTCAATTCCGCTGACACCGCCTTTGCGCGCGGCATCAACCTCGGAAATATAACGATAGGATATGCCTACCACCGCACGGTCGGTTACGCAGCCGTTTTCGATAAGGTCATGTACCGCACGGCTGACTGTTTTTGCGGGCAAAAGATAGCTTACGCCCTCTACATCAAGCGCAACCGATTTGCTGCAATTGAGCGCGACAAGCCTGCCGTCGCAGATGACCGGACCGCCGCTGTCACCCGGATTTACGGCACAATCGGTCTGTATCATTTTTACCGACTTTGTCTGATTGCTCGACGCAAAAATGTAGTCTGACACTATGCCTTTTGACACGCTTCCAGAGCGCCCGACGGAATATATTGTGTCGCCTTTGCTGAGCACAAGCTCTGTATCAAAAGATGAATACGGCAAATCGGTTGCCTCGATCTTCAGCACCGACACATCATATTTAGTATCTCCGGCAATAAATTCGGCATTATATCGGTTGCCTTCGCTGTCAACAACAATTATAGTCGGTGCGGCAACATTCTGATAAATATGATCGTTGGTGACGATATAACCGTCTGCGGAAATTATTACTCCGGTTGCTTCAGACAGATAGTTGTCATTAAAGACACTAATGTTCACAGTCGAACGCAAAATGCTGCTGAGATCCGATTTTTGCTCCGGCATTACTGTGCTGACAAAATTAGTATTACTGATAGGCTTTTGCTGATAATATCGTTCAAAATTCATTGACGATACTTTAAATCCGATGACGAGAAACGAAAACGAGCACAGCATCAACACAAGAAAATAAATAAACAATCTCGCCCTGCCCTTGCCCGCATTGGCAACGGCAGGAAACGAGATCGTTTTCTTGTCGGTAAAATATTCTTTTGATGAATATGAATTAATATTCTCAAAGTTTTTATCGGTCAAAATTACATCTCCCGGGGGCTTTCAGACTGTTAATGATGTCAGGTAGCCCTGTTATTCGGCAGAGTAATGCTGAAAGTTGTGGATTTGCCGTACTCGCTTTCGACATTAACACTGCCGTTATGTATTTCGACGATAGATTTGACTATGTAAAGACCGAGGCCAAAGCCCGTCTTATCCTTTGAGCGCGATTTATCTGCCTTGTAAAAGCGGTCAAACACAAGAGGAATGTCCTCCGGTCTTATACCCTCGCCGGAGTTTTCGATGCAAATTATTGCGTTTGATCCATCCTGTTTAACATTTATGTTAATGATGCCGTTGTCCGGCGTAAATTTCATTGCATTGTCAAACAGATTGTAAATCGCCTGGTATAAAAGATCGTGGTCTCCGCATACGTCTATGTCCGGTGTGTCCTCCATGCCGGTGATGCTTATTCCCTTGTTTTCAATCTGAAGTGAAAAGGAGATAATAATACGACAAACGATCTCGGTTATATCTACCTTTGAATAGATCATTTCAGTCTGACCCGACTCAAGCTTTGACAGGCTGAGCATTGCATTTACCATCAGCGACAAGCGCTTTACTTCATCCGAAACTATGGAAAGATATTTCTTTGTTCGTTCCGGTGGGATAGTTCCGTCCAATATGCCGTCGATAAAGCCGCCGATAGTCGTCATAGGAGTTTTCAGTTCGTGCGACACATTGGCAATGAAGCTGCTGCGCATGATCTCCAGAGATTGTACTGCAGAGGACATCTCATTAAACGAGCGTTCAAGCGTGCCCAACTCGTCGTCGCGGTCGACCGTGACGCGGCGCGTATAATCGCCCTGTGACATTGCTTTTGCCGCCGCCGATATTTCAACCACGGGCCGAACAAGCCTATTTGTAATAATATATACGATAATAAACGCAAGCACCAATATAGCGCATCCGCAGAATGCAAATATTTTGGCAATATCCATAGTATACCGATGCTGTGCATCCGCTTTGCAGGAAATGAATACAGCGCCGTAAAGATCCTTATACCAGCCGGAAATGGGCATTGCCACGGTGTAATAAGCCTCGGAATAAATACCTCCGAGCGTACCCGTTTCACTATAATTTCCGTCATTAAGCACCTTGTACAAAATACTTTCGTCAATGGTTTTCTGCCAATGAACGCAGTCCTCCCGCTTTCTCGAATCGCTGCATGTAAACGTATTACCGTTAGTATCGACAAAAAAGACCGTAGTGTCACTCGTTTCCGCAACAGCGGCTCCGGTTCTGCTGATTTCTGCAGTAAAATCGGTAGAGCCTATTATCTCATTGGCAACGGCAACAAGCGCCTTGGCATTGCTGCCAAGCATTTTAAACTTTTCCGAAGCCCAATACTTGCCGACAAAATACGATGACAAAACAATAAGCAAAACAGTTGCCACTGTTATTATTGACGCAACAGCACCAAAATATTTATATAATAATTTGCTTTTCATAACAATCAGTCGTTGGTTTCAAACTTGTATCCTACGCCCCAGACTGTTTTTAGCGCCCATTTATCGCTGACTCCCTCCAGTTTTTCACGAAGGCGTTTAACATGAACGTCAACGGTACGCGAGTCTCCGTAGTAGTCAAATCCCCAAACTTCATCGAGCAACTGATTGCGCGTGAAAACTCTGTTAGGATGGCTCGCAAGATGGTAGATAAGCTCCAGCTCCTTTGGCGGAGTATCGACCGGAATACCGTTTACCTTCATAACATAATTGGAGAGATTGATATTAAGTTTGTCGTAAAATATTTCCTTTTTATCCGGTGTATTCGGATGTGAGCGGCGCAGCACAGCTTTTACGCGCGCAATGACCTCCTTTGACTCGAACGGCTTGACAATATAATCGTCGCAGCCGAGATCGAAACCGAGTACCTTGTCAAAAGTCTCGCCCTTTGCGGTTAGCATGATTATAGGCACCGTGGAGGTATGGCGTATCTGACGACATACCTGCCATCCGTCAAGCTTGGGCAACATGATATCAAGCAAAATAAGGTTGGGATGCTCATGCTCAAACGCCTCGATAGCCTCGTGACCGTCATAAGCCAGAACGGTCGAAAAGCCCTCCTTATCAAGATAGATCTTGAGCAATTCGGCAATATTTTTGTCGTCGTCAACAATAAG
>USQH01000129.1 GCA_900556765.1 uncultured Oscillospiraceae bacterium | reverse complement strand
GTAACTTTGAATAATCCATCAGAAGGAAAAAGTCTCCCTGTCATCTTTATCAGCGTCGATCATTTCAACGCCGTGATCTTTATATTTTCTGAGTACGAAGTGAGTCGCCGTGGAAACTACGCCGGCAAGCGTCGCAAGACGCTTTGCAACGAACATGGCGATTCCCTGAAAGCTCTGTCCCGCGACCATGACGCAGAGATCGTATCCGCCCGACATCAGGTAAACCGACTCAACATGGTCAAAGCGCATGATACGCTCCGCCAGATCCTCAAAGCCGGCGTCCGGCTGAGGTGTAACTTTCAGCTCGATAATAGCGTTGACATGTGAATTGTCGACCATATCCCAATTGATGAGAGCCTTGTAACCGCGGATTATACCGTCCGAATATAAAGCGTCGATCTCGGACGCTATGCTTTTTTCGTCACTGCCGAGCATGAGTGCAAGGTCCTCAAGCGAGTATCTTGCGTTTTGCTCCAACAATGAAAGTAACTTTGTATTGATATTATTCATAAATACACTTCTTTTCCGAAATCAGGCGCTGAGCGACAGCATACCGAGAACCATCGCCGGGATGTAAAGAAGCGGACTGACGATCTTGCATATCTTCATCCACTTAAGGCGAATACCAAACTCGCCCAAAGACTGGCAAGCCTGACAGTACTTAAGATAAATAATAACGTACAGCATGATCAAAAAGATCAAGCCGGCGGCAACGCCTTTACCGGTAGCGATAGTAATAATGAAAAGTATGTAGCTGATAAGAATGCATGCCGCCTGAATACCGATCAGTACGAACAGTCCGTTACGCTGTCTGCTGGTAATGGTAATCTTACGATTTTTTTCGCCGTCGTCGGCGTGCATAATTGAGTTTGCCATAAATAAATCCTCCCTAAAGCATAGATTAACGCTCAGTTTTGTAACATTATAACATATTAGAATCGGTATGTACAATTATTTTTTATTTTTTTACGCTTTTTTAATATTTGATTTAATTTCTGTTTGTGTTATTATTATACGTATATACAAATTGAAGAAATGAGGATCGTTTATGAGAGCTATTTTGACCGTCGTCGGTAAAGACACCGTCGGAATCATGGCAAAGGTATCCGCACTGTGCGCTGAAAACAACGTAAATATCGTTGATGTGACCCAAACCGTTATGCAGGACGTTTTCTGCATGATAATGCTGTGTCAGATCGACAACATTAAGAATGATTTTAACAGCTTTTCGGATGCAGCCGCCGCGCTCGGCGAAGCGAACGAACTTTCAATCCACGTTATGCACGAGGACATTTTTAACTCGATGCACAAAATATAAGGGTGAACAACTATGCTCAATACAAAAGACATTCTTGAAACCATATCAATGATACAGGATGAGAACCTGGACATTCGCACGGTAACGATGGGCATATCGCTGCTCGACTGCATCGACAGTGATATTGACTCCGCCTGCCGCAAAGTGTACGAAAAGATTACACGCTATGCCAAGGATCTCGTCCCCGTATGCTGTCAAATTGAAAAGGAATACGGTATCCCGATCATCAACAAGCGAATATCGGTAACTCCGATAGCCATTCTTGCCGCCGCCTGCCAGACAAGCAACATTGTCAAATTTGCTCTGACCCTTGAAAAAGCGGCAAACGAGGTGGGCGTCAACTTTATAGGCGGATACGGTGCGCTGGTACAAAAAGGATTTGCCAACGGCGACTACGCGCTGATTGAAAGCATTCCCGAAGCACTGTCAGTGACCGATCACGTCTGTGCTTCGGTAAACATCGGTTCGACTAAAGCCGGCATTAACATGGACGCCGTCAGAATGATGGGTAAAACCGTTCGTAAAACCGCCGAGCTTACCGCCGACCGTGACTGTATCGGTGCGGCAAAGCTGGTCGTATTCTGCAACGCTCCGGAGGACAACCCATTCATGGCCGGCGCATTCCACGGTGTCGGTGAGGCCGACTGCGTGATAAACGTTGGTGTTTCGGGCCCGGGCGTTGTTCGCGCGGCACTGTCAAAGCTGGACAAGAGCGCTAACATCACCGAGGTAGCCGATCTGATCAAGCGCACGGCATTTAAAATTACCCGTATGGGTCAGCTCGTTGCAAAAGAAGCGTCATCGCGCCTTTGCGTTCCGTTCGGTATTGTCGATCTTTCGCTCGCCCCCACTCCGGCTATCGGAGACTCGGTCGCTCATATTCTCGAAGAAATGGGACTCGAACAATGCGGATGCTGCGGCACGACAGCGGCGCTGGCGTTGCTTAACGACGCGGTAAAAAAAGGCGGCGTGATGGCATCCTCGCACGTCGGTGGACTGTCGGGCGCTTTCATTCCCGTGACCGAGGACGCAGGAATGATCGACGCAGCTCGCAGCGGCTCGCTTATCATTGAAAAGCTCGAAGCCATGACCGCTGTCTGCTCCGTCGGTCTTGATATGATAAACATCCCCGGCGATACTCCCGCCGAGGTTATTTCCGCAATAATTGCCGACGAAGCTGCCATCGGTATGGTCAACTCAAAAACTACCGCAGTGCGCGTCATTCCCGCTATCGGCAAAAAGGTCGGTGATGAGTTGTCATTCGGCGGTCTGCTCGGCAGCGCGCCGGTCATGCCGGTCAACCGCTGCAGCGCGGCGGACTTCATCGCCCGCGGCGGGCGCATCCCCGCCCCGCTGCACAGCCTGAAAAACTGAGAGGAGAAGAAGCCTTGACACAGGAAAAGATGGATCGCATCAGCGAGCTGACGCGCATCGCGCGCGAGCGTGAGCTCACGCCCGACGAGCAGGCCGAGCGCAAGGCGCTGCGCGAGGAATACATCGCCGACTGGCGGCGCAGCACGATCGACGTGCTCGAAAACACATACATCGACCACGGCGACGGCCGCGTCACGAAGCTGCCGAAAAAGCGCACCTGAGCGGTGCGTGCGACAAGTGCGGCACATCGTCACTTGACAAGTGCGGCAGTTCGTGTTATACAAGATATCAGAGCGCCCCATCGAAGGGGCATTACCGGAAGGAGCCTGAGCAATGCGTCTTTGCAGCTGCAGCAGCATCCGGGTCGCGGCATGTCCGACGGCCTGTTGTTGTCGTGCGCAAAGCTGCGTCGCTTTCTGCCGGTAGCTCTACGGCCGCGGGATCGCGCCCGTATGGTATCCACAATGGTTTTTACGCAGGAAGCAGCGCGCTTCCTGCGTTTTTTGTCTGCAGCCCGTGGAAAAAAGAAGAAAATTGAAAAGGAGATTGCCCATCATGACGCAAAAAAGTCTGCTGCACGCCGTTGCCGCACAGATCGCCAACGGCTACGAGACCGCCGAGGTGCCCATGTACAGCGAGCACCTGCGCATGCCCGACCGCAAGGTCATCATCAAGATCATTGAGAATCTGCAGAAGGTGTTCTTCCCGGCGTATTTCGCGGGCGGCACGGTGTCGCACGTCTCGGCTGAGACGTTTGCGGAGTTCCTGCTCGGCGAGATCTACACCGACCTGCGCGAGCAGGTGCATCTGGCCTTTTCCAACACGATCGCGGACGAGGGCGAGCTGCGCGAGCGCACAAACGCCGTCTGCGACCGCTTCCTGTGCCGCCTGCCGCAGATCCAGACCATCCTCATGAAGGACGTGACCGCGAACTTCGATGGCGACCCCGCCGCCGGCAGCAAGGAGGAGGTCATCTTCTCCTACCCCGGCCTGTATGCCATCTTCGTCTACCGCGTCGCGCACGAGCTGTATGAGAGCGGCGTGCCGCTCATCCCGCGCATCATGAGCGAATATGCCCACGGCGCGACCGGCATCGACATCAACCCCGGTGCGCAGATCGGCGAATACTTCTTCATC
>USQH01000128.1 GCA_900556765.1 uncultured Oscillospiraceae bacterium | reverse complement strand
CTCAAGGCAGTTATTGCAAAATGCCCGACCGACTATGACTTTGAGCCTGCGCTTATTACGCCGGACGATGTCATCGTCAAAAATTTGGGCAAGCCGGGCTTTGAACGAGAAGCTCACTTTATCATTGACGAGCGCGTTAAAGCAGGCAGAATTTACATCGGCGAAAACTTTATCAAAGGCGGTCAGTGGTCCGGATTCCCCGGTCACAAGCACGACACAAACAAAATGCCCACCGAAGGTTTTGCCGAGGAAATCTATTACTACGAATACGACAAACCGACCGGTTACGGTATTCAACAGGTATATACCGACGACCGAGAGATCGACGATGCATATACAGTACGCAACGGCGACCTCGTCGAAATACCAAAGGGTTACCACCCTTGCTGCGTCGCTCCCGGATATACAGGCTATCTGCTGTGGATGATGAGCTGCGACAACCGCGGCTTCTATTTCAGCGTCGATGCCGATCAGGCGTGGCAGAACAAATAAACTTTAACGCATAAAAAATCAGGCGTCGCCGTTATTGCATTGGCGGCGCCTATATGCTATAAAGAAACGGGAGAGATCGTTTAATGCTCGAAAGTTTAATGATAAAGAACGATATACCGATGTTCTCGGTATATGACGACCAATTTCGCAAATACGGCGCGGTTACCGACGGCTTTAACACCGACGGCATCATCAGCGCAGACCTGTCCTTACCCTTTCCCGAAAGCGGCACGCTGTACACTCCGTCGGTGGATGAGCTTGAGTCACTGCCCATCGCGGAACAGATAAAAACGCGTTTGTTCGGAGAAATGCCTATGCAAATGGGCCGCTGCTGCGGTCACAACAGTCTGCTGAACGCGCTTGAATGGCACAACTGCAACGAGGTTAACATCGCCGTCACCGACGCTGTGCTGATACTGGCAAAGCGAGCCGATATGAACGCTGACGGCCGTCTGGACAGCGCCGTATGCAATGCATTTTTCGTGCCAAAAGGCACTGTGATTGAGGTCTACTCCGACACGCTTCATTTTTGTCCATGTCAGACCGACGACAGCGGCTTTCGCATTATAGTATGCCTTGCAAAGGGAACTAACACGCCGCTTGACGGCAAAAGCGGCGATAAGCGGCTATGGGCGAAAAACAAGTGGCTGCTTGCGCATGATGATAACAAGCCGCTGATTGAGCGCGGCGCCGTCGCAGGGATATACGGCGAAAACTATCAAATCAAGTATTAAGGTGGATCGGCTATGAAATACTTACTCGGCATTGACTTCGGAGGCGGCTCCTCGAAAGCGACCCTGATAAACACGCGCGGCGATATCGTCGCCGAAAGCACCGCGGAATACCCCACCTACTATCCCACCGTCGGCGCATGCGAACAGCAGCCCGATGACTGGATAGGTGCACTGATATCAAACATTGGCGCGTTGCTTGAAAACAGCGGAATTTGCGCCGACGATATACTGTGCGTTGCTTTGGATTCGGCAACGCACACGGCTGTGCTGTGCGACGGCGAAAACCGACCTCTCAGGCCGGCCATACACTGGACAGACAGCCGCTCGAAGGCACAGTCCGACCGACTGAATACTGAATACGGCGAAATGATATTTGCGGCGGCATTTCACCGTTCGGATACAATTTGGACTCTGCCTCAGCTTATCTGGGTGCGTGAAAATGAGCCGGATATATTTGAACGCATTTCACGAATCTATTTTGAAAAGGACTACATTCGCCACTATCTGACGGAAGTTTGGTGCACCGACCGTATTGAGGCTCAGGGCAGTATGCTTTTCGACTGCCGCACGGGTGAATGGTCGGATGAACTGTGCGCTCTTGCCGGTATCGGCAAAGACATTTTGCCGACTGTCGTTGAGCCGACCGACATCATCGGCAGTGTAACGGAAAGCGCCGCAAATAAAACAGGGCTTGCGACCGGCACGCCGGTCATCTGCGGTACCACCGACACGGTAATGGAGATATTTGCCTCGGGCGCTGTCGGCAAGGGCGACACAACCGTAAAACTCGCAACCGCAGGCAGAATATGCGTTATTACCGACCGCGCCTATCCCAACCGCCACCTTGTGAACTACTCGCACATCGTACCGGGACTGTGGTACCCCGGTACTGCAACCAAAGCCGCCGCATCGTCCTACCGCTGGTACCGCGACACATTCGGCGGCAGCTACCGTGAGCTGGACGCGCTTGCTTCTGATATACCGATCGGATGCGACGGACTGCGTTTTCACCCATATCTTAACGGCGAGCTGACTCCGTACGCCGACCCGATGCTGTGCGGCAGCTTCACAGGAATACGAGCCACCCACACAAAGGCGCATTTCACAAGGGCGGTACTGGAGGGCGTCTGTTATTCGCTGCTGGCGTCCAAGCAAGCTCTCGATGAGATAGGCATAAACCACGCCGACACCGCTACGCTTATCGGCGGCGGTGCAAAGGGCAAGCTGTGGCGTCAGATGACCTCCGATGCCCTCGGCATGGCCCTGCAAACCACCGAAAGCAGCGATTCATCGCTCGGATCGGCAATGCTGGCGGGAATTGCAGTCGGTATATTCGACAGCGCTGCCGATGCGGTGGCAAAATGCGTTAAGCGCACCGGTGATACCATACCCGATATGCAGGCTCACGAGCAATATCTGCGCGTGTTTGAAGAATATCAACGTATTCACGACGCATTGGCACCGATATATGATGCGAGGTGACGTATGAAAATAGTCGTATGTGTGCGCCAGTTATCAAACGGTGAAATAAATCCGTTTGATGCCTGCGCTTACGAGGCGGCGCTCAGGATAGACGGTGCCGAAATAGCGCTTTTAAGCATGGGGCCGCCGAAGGTCGCCGATTTTTTAACCAATTTAACACGACTCGGGGCGAAACGCGCCGTTTTGCTGTGCGATGATCACTTCGCCGGTGCTGATACGCTGGCAACGGCGTATACCCTTTCGCTCGCAGTTAAAATGCTTGATCCGGATCTCATTTTCTGCGGACGGCAGACGGTTGACGGCGATACGGGACAGGTCGGTCCCGAGCTTGCCGTCATGACCGGTCGCTCGCTTGTTACGAATGTAATGCAGCTTTCCGTTTCAGAGCATTCGGTCACATGCACCGATCGCAGCGGAAAAACCGTTTGCGCCGATTATCCTGCATTGCTTACGCTGGAACGTATTAACCGTCTACGCCTGCCGAGTCTGCGGTCGACACTCGGTGAAACTGTCATCCGGGACGCGGCGGCGCTCGGCGCGGATGAGTCGCGCTGCGGACTGAAAGGTTCGCCGACGAGGGTAATAAAAACATTTGAAAACGATCAAGATCGCCGAAAATGCACATTTATAAAGACTAACGAGCTTTCCGCTGTGATCGACTCGGCTCTGAAAAACGGGCGACAGGCGCCACAGACTGCACCAAGCAGCAAAGAACGGCTGAGAGGTGTCTGGACGGTCGGCGACGCGCCTCTTGACATGGCAAAAACAATAAGCGACGATATTACGACAATCGAAATGGACACACCGAAGGCTCTTGCAAAGCTGATAGCCGAAAAAAAGCCGACGGCGGTGCTGTGGGGCGACGATCCTGTCAGCAAAGCTGTCGCTCCGCAGGTCGCGGCATTGCTCCGAGTCGGACTTTGCGCCGACTGTACAAGGTTGGAGACCGACTCGCAGACGCTCTTTATGTACCGTCCCGCCTTTTCGGGCAATGTCATTGCAAAAATACGCTCTCTCACCCTGCCGCAGATGGCTACCGTGCGTACCGTCAGCAGTGACGGCTCGCGCATTGTCGTCGGTATCGGCGCAGGTGCAAAAGACTGCATGCAACAGGCAACCGCACTTGCCGAACGGCTC
>USQH01000127.1 GCA_900556765.1 uncultured Oscillospiraceae bacterium | reverse complement strand
AGCGGCCGATCATGGTATGCTCGCTCGTGCCGATGAGGTAGAGGTCCTCGCCCTCAATCTTGTACATCATGGCGTCCATTTCCGCAAAGCTCATTACGCCGGTGACGACGTTCGAGCGGATCATGAACGGCGGCACGCAGTAGGTAAAGCCGCGGTTTATCATAAAGTCGCGCGCGTATGAGATAACGGCGGAGTGCAGACGGGCGATGTCGCCCATGAGATAGTAAAATCCGTTGCCGGCGACCTTTCTCGCGCTGTCGAGGTCGATGCCGTTAAGCCGCTCCATAATGTCGGTGTGGTAGGGGATCTCGAAATCGGGCACGACCGGCTCTCCGAAACGCTCAATCTCGACATTTTCGCTGTCGTCCTTACCGATAGGCACCGACGGGTCGATGATCTGCGGAATGATCATCATGATTTTGGTGATCTTCTCCTGCATTTCGCGCTCCGTTTCCTCCAGCGAAGAAAGACGGGCGGCGTTCTCGGCAACCTGCTTTTTGGCGGCCTCGGCTTCGTCCTTTTTGCCCTGCGCCATCAGTGCGCCGATCTGCTTTGATATCTTGTTTCGGCTTGCGCGCAGTTCGTCGGCCTCCTTTATCGCGGCGCGATAGGCGGCGTCAAGCTCGATGACCTCATCGACCAGCGGCAGCTTTTCATCCTGAAACTTTTTGCGGATGTTTTCCTTTACCGCATCGGGGTTTTCGCGTAAAAATTTGATGTCCAACATTATGTTTTTTCTCCCTCTTATTGTTCTTTTCCTGTTATTCCCGCGACAAGGTTCTTTAAGTCATCCTTGCCGTAAAATTCAATGGTAAGCGTCCCTTTTTTGCCCTTTGAGTCAACCTTTATCTTTCTGTTGAGACTGCCCTTCAGAGCAAGCTCGACCTCAGTAAAATAGGGGTCGGGTTTTTTTTGGCGGCTTTGTTTTTTCTCGCCGGAAACCTTTGCCAACGCCTCAATGGCGCGTACGGTCGCACCTTTGAGAGCCATATCGACCGCTGTTTTGCGCTGTTCGGCGTTCAGCGGCAGCATGGCGCGCGCGTGTCCGACCGAAATGTCGCCCGACATGACCAGCGCCAGCGTCTCGTCATCAAGCGACAGCAAACGCAGTGAATTGGTAACGACGGGGCGCGATTTGCCTACCGTCTGTGCGACCTGTTCCTGAGTCAGTTCATAGTCCTCAATCAGGTGGCGGTAGCCCTGCGCCTCCTCGACCGGATTAAGATCCTCGCGCTGTAAATTTTCAATCAGCGCAAGCTCGGCACATTCGCGGTCGGTCAGCTCGCGCACGATGACTGGAACGGTCTCCAGTCCTGCCAAGCGGCTCGCACGCCAGCGCCGTTCGCCGGCGACTATCTGATATCCGAGATCGGCGATAGGGCGGACGGTTATCGGCTGTAACAGGCCGTGCTCGGCGATGCTGTCGGCAAGCTCACGCAGAGCCGCCTCGTCAAACTCCTTGCGTGGCTGAGCGCGGTTGGGCTCTATTTCACTCAGGCGCAGCTCGGTGATTTGATTGTTATCGGCGGCGTTGTCACCGAAAAGCGAATCAAGTCCGCGGCCAAGCCCTTTTTTCTTTACGGTTGCCATGGATTTTCCTCCTAATTGTCGCTGTTTTATCGTCTGCCGCTCACAAATTCCTGCGCCAGCCTGTCGTAGGCGTCAGCGCCCTTTGACGAGCGGTCAAAGTACTGTATCGGTTGGCCGTAGCTGGGCGCTTCGGAAAGGCGCACGGTGCGCGGAATGGTCGTTGCAAATACCTTGCGCGGGAAAAAGCGCTTTACCTCTCCGACCACCTGCTGTGTCAGATTGAGACGGCTGTCGTACATGGTCAGCAGAACGCCCTCCAGCTCCAAAATGGGGTTGTAGCGCTGCTTTATCAGCCGAATGGTCGACATGAGCTGGCTCAGTCCCTCCAGCGCGTAATACTCGCACTGAATCGGCACCAGTACAGTGTCGCTGGCGGTCAGTGCATTCAGGGTAATGATGCCGAGGGAGGGGGGACAGTCGAGAAAAATGTAATCATAGCGGTCACGCACGGGCGCGAGCGCCTTTTTCAGCACGCTTTCGCGGTGCTCCGTCTCGATCATCTCGATCTCCGCGCCGGCAAGATTCATGTCAGCCGGAACAATGTCGACATTTTCAAAGGCGGTTTTTATGACTATATCGTCGATTGCCGCGCCCTCAACCAACAGGTTGTAGCTCGAGCGCTCAAGTCCGCGCTTGTTTATGCCGTAGCCGCTGGTCGAATTGCCCTGCGGATCAATGTCGATAAGCAGGACGCGCTTGCCGAGCTTGCCAAGCCCTGCGGTCAAGTTTACGGCGGTTGTCGTCTTGCCGACGCCGCCCTTTTGGTTAACGCATGAAACGATCTTGCCCAATGTATATGTTCACCTTTTTCAGCTTGTTTTATGTGAATGTAGGCAGTGCGGCGGCTCGCCGAAGCCTATTTCAATTATTATAGCACAGTGCCGCACAAATGAAAAGGGGAACAGCAAAAAAATATGCAATGTTTCACGTGAAACATTGCATATGCATGACGGTGTGTGCCCATTGTACCGCCTATTATAAAAGGGGGATAAACTATTAGTATGGCATGACGCGAAAAACAATTCACAGGGGGATGTTCAGACAACATCAGCAATGGCAAATGCCGTATTTTCAGTATTTGATTAAACACAAACAAATTACTTGCAGCCTAATTATACATAAGTTTACACATCAAATGACATTTGCTCGTTTTCAATGCGATGCTTTGGAATTATCACCGTGTAACGAATAAACGACTCGTTTTCGGTTTTGTCTGCACGCGCGTCAAGACCGCTTCGCCGAATGGTGTCGACCGCCTTGGTCAACGTGTTGACATATATGCGGAAGTCGCGGATAACGTGCTCGCGTATAATGCGCGGAGGCTCGTCCACCGCTGCTTGCGGCGGTGTCAGCGAATCGGGCGGCAGAATTACATTGTTGATGTACTCCTCCGTTTCGCGCACCGACAGTCCGCGCGCAATAATGACATTCAGCGCGTCGTCGCGCTCCTTGTCCTCGACAAGCCGCAGCAGCGCTCTTGCATGGCGCTCACTGAGTCCTGCGGCAACTATGCGCGCCCGCTGATCGGCGTTCAGACGCAGTAACCGCAGCTTGTTTGCCACCGCCGATTGCGATTTGCCCAGCCGCACCGCCGTTTCGTACTGCGACAGTCCCCATTCGTCCATTAGCGCGCGTATGCCCTCGGCTTCCTCAAACAGGGTCAGGTCACGGCGCTGTAAATTTTCGATCAGGCACAGCACCGCCGCCTTGCGGTCGTCGGCGGTGTACTCAATGCACGGCACTTCTTTAAGCCCTGCAAAGCGCGCCGCGCGCAGCCGTCGCTCGCCGGCAATCAGCTCATAACAGCCATCCTCACGCCGTCGCACGGCAAGCGGCTGTATGATGCCGTTTTTTCTGATCGAGTCGGCAAGACCCATCAGCTCCTCCTCGTCGAAACTGCGACGCGGCTGAAATGGGCTTGGCCGAATCTGACCGAGCTTTACGTTGATTAGTTTCGCCGTTTTTTTTGTAAACAAAAACGACCCACCGCCTTTCTAATTGCATTATAAGACGGTGGGTTTGATATATTTTAGTCAATTGTGTCTGTACTTTATGGATTTTTTTGCTCGTCAAAGCGGCTTTTTTGCGATTTTTGCCGATACGCGAGGGTAAATTGTCGGTGTAGGATGGTTTTTTGCGACCGAAATCAGCAGTCGCTCGCTGCTGTCAGCCAGTGTAAACTGCTCGGTGCGGACGATTTTACCGCCCATTGTGTTAAGCGCCGATGCCGCACTTTTACATTCGTCGAGTGCCGACGGCCCTTTCATGGCAATGAA
>USQH01000126.1 GCA_900556765.1 uncultured Oscillospiraceae bacterium | reverse complement strand
GTCGTAGCGCTGCCAGTTGCGCGCGCGGTTCGATCCCTCGCCCCAGTATTCCTTCATATAGACGCCGTTGACCATAACCTTGGCTGTCGGGCTCTCGTCGAAACGGGCAAAATAGCGGCCGAGCATGAGGAAGTCTGCGCCCATGGCCAGTGCGAGCGTCATGTGGTAGTCATAGACGATGCCGCCGTCCGAGCAGACCGGCACATAGACACCGGTGGCGCGGTAATATTCATCGCGGGCGGCGCAGACCTCGATGAGAGCCGTAGCCTGACCGCGGCCGATTCCCTTTGTTTCGCGTGTAATGCAAATAGAGCCGCCGCCGATACCCACCTTTATAAAGTCAGCGCCGCAGTCAGCAAGAAAACGGAAGCCCTCAGCGTCGACTACATTGCCTGCACCGATTTTTACCGAATCACCGTAATTTTTGCGTACCCATTCGATGGTAAGTTTCTGCCACTCGGAGAAGCCCTCCGACGAGTCGATACACAGCACATCGGCACCTGCCTCAACAAGCGCGGGAATTCGCTCGGCGTAGTCACGGGTATTGATACCCGCACCGACAACGTAGCTTTTATTATCGTCAAGCAACTCGTAAGGATTCTTCTTATGCTGATCGTAGTCCTTACGGAAAACAAACGAGCTGAGTCTGCCATCCTTATCGATTATAGGCAGTGAATTAAGTTTATGATCCCAAATGATGTCGTTTGCTTCCTTGAGGGTGGTTCCTTCGGGTGCTGTAATAAGCTTTGCAAACGGAGTCATGAAGTTTTCAACCTTCTCATCGGGGCTCATACGGCTGACGCGATAGTCGCGTCCTGTAACAATGCCTACCAGTTTACCGTCAGGTGTACCGTCCTCGGTAACTGCGACGGTTGAATGACCTGTGCGATCCTTAAGCGCAAGAATGTCGGCAAGAGTCTGATCGGGGCGTATATTTGAGTCGCTCTTTACAAAGCCTGCCTTATAGCCCTTTACCTTGGCGATCATTGCCGCCTCGCTCTCGATAGACTGTGAGCCGAAAATGAAGGACACGCCGCCCTCCTGCGCCAATGCGACCGCCAGTTTGTCGTCCGATACCGACTGCATGATAGCCGATACGAGCGGTATGTTCATGGTAAGAGCCGGCTTCTCGCCCTTTTTATAACGGACGAGCGGAGTCGCAAGCGATACATTCGACGGGATACACTCGCTTGAGGAATATCCAGGCACGAGCAGATACTCGTTAAAGGTGTGTGACTGTTCAGGATAATAATACGCCATAATCTATCTCCTATTTGAAGTATTTAACGGCTGATGCAAACATACCGATATCGTAATTACCGTCAACATTGCGGTAAAGTCCGCTGCCGACACGCTCGGAATGTCCCATTTTTCCGAATACTCTGCCGTCGGGAGAGGTAATACCTTCGATAGCAAAGGCGGAATTATTGGGATTGAAACGAATATCGGATGTTACAGCACCGTCAAGATCAACATATTGTGTAGCGATCTGCCCGTTTGCGGCAAGTGAACGAATGAGTGCTTCATCGGCAATGAAACGTCCCTCACCGTGGGAAATCGGCACGGTATATATATCGCCGACCTGCGTTGCGGCAAGCCAAGGTGATTTATTGGAAGAAATGCGTGTGCGAACGAGTCGCGATTGATGTCTGCCAATGGTGTTAAAGGTAAGAGTCGGGCAGTTTTCATCGGTGTCGATTATCCTGCCGTACGGCACAAGGCCGAGTTTGATAAGCGCCTGAAATCCATTGCAGATACCCGCCATCAGACCGTCGCGCTGTTCAAGCAGAGCGGTTACCTCCTCCTTAACAGCGGCACTGCGGAAGAAAGCGGTGATAAATTTTCCCGATCCGTCCGGTTCGTCGCCGCCGGAAAAACCGCCCGGAACGACTATCATCTGTGCTTCGCGAACAGCAGCGGCAAAATTCTCGACCGAGCGTGAAATGCCGGATGCCGTTAGGTTATTTATAACAACTATCTGAGGTTCGGCACCGGCATCTGAAAGAGCCTTTGCCGTGTCATACTCGCAGTTTGTTCCTGGGAAAACCGGAATTACGGCACGCGGTTTTGCGTGTTTTACAGCCGGCGACGGATAGGACGACGCGCTGTATGAGAATGTCTCGAGCTTATCCGATGACTGTGAAATGTTGCAGGAATAGACCGGCTCCAGCTTGTTTTCATAGATCTCAAGCAAGCTGTCAAGCGACACATTTTCATCACCGTATGACAGTACTTTTTCCTCGGTAGTTACGCCGATCAATGTTCCTATTTCGTCATTATC
Source organism: uncultured Oscillospiraceae bacterium (assembly GCA_900556765.1). GTDB lineage: Bacteria > Bacillota > Clostridia > Oscillospirales > Acutalibacteraceae > UMGS1976. Next base: position 1,599 of record USQH01000126.1, on the reverse strand, counting down.
AGCCAGTTCGAGAATAAAAGTACCATAATTATAGCAGAAAAGGTCGTCAATTGAAACACTTTTTTCAAATTTAAATCCTACGGAATTTCCAAAAGCCATTTTCATGACCGCTTCGGCTATACCGCCGTAAGTAGGTGTATACGCGGCGAGCACCTTGCCCGATGACATAAGCTTGTGAACGCGGTCGTACAAAGCAACGAGAGAAGATGTAACAGGCAAGCCATATTCATCGTAATCCGGACTGAGCAGAACAACCTTGTGCCCCGCTCTCTTAAAATCATTAGAGACTACTTCGTTTGTTTTTCCGGTTGTTACGGCAAATGAAACAAGTGTCGGCGGAACATCCAGATTTTCAAAAGTTCCGCTCATAGAGTCCTTACCGCCGATAGCCGCAATCTGAAGCTCGCACTGTGCGCGGAAAGCACCGAGCAGAGCGGCAAGCGGCTTGCCCCAACGGGCAGGATCGTTCATAGGCTTTTCAAAATACTCCTGAAAAGTCAGATAAACGTCTTTAAAAGACGCGCCGGTCGCAATTAGTTTCGACACTGACTCAATTACAGCAAGATATGCACCGTGGTAAGGTGACTTTTCTGTAATAAAGGGGTTGTATCCCCAAGCCATATACGAGCAAGTGTCGGTGTGCTTTTTCTCGACCGAAATCTTATTGACCATTGCCTGCGGAGGGGTGAGCTGATTTTTACCGCCGAACGGCATCAACACAGTTCCCGCGCCGATAGTAGAATCAAAGCGCTCTGAAAGTCCTCGTTTGGAGCAGACATTAAGATCGCCTGCAAGAGAAGTATAAAGCTCGGTAAATGAGCCATCCGTATGACGTGAATAGTCGACCGGAGCGGCAGGTGAGGCGTTAATATGCTTTTGCGCACCGTTTGAATTAAGGAATTCGCGGGAAAGGTCGACGATGCGGTTGCCCTGCCATGTCATTGTCAGACGCGGTTCATCTTTTACACGAGCAACGACGGTCGCTTCCAAATTTTCGCTGTCGGCAAGTTCACAAAAACGAGCTACATCCTCAGGTGCGACGACGACTGCCATGCGCTCCTGTGATTCGCTTATAGCAAGCTCGGTTCCGTCAAGTCCGTCATATTTTTTCGGCACGGCATCAAGGTCGATATTCAGACCGTCGGCAAGCTCGCCGATAGCGACCGACACGCCGCCTGCACCAAAGTCATTGCAGCGCTTAATAAGTCGGGACGCCTCACTGTTTCGGAAAAGGCGCTGCAACTTGCGCTCCTCGGGAGCATTACCCTTTTGCACCTCCGCACCGCAGTTTTCCAACGATGAAAGTGTGTGCGACTTTGACGATCCGGTCGCTCCGCCGCAGCCGTCACGTCCTGTTCTGCCACCGAGAAGTATAACGACATCGCCGTCAAGCGGTGTTTCGCGGCGTACATTTTCGGCAGGTGCGGCGGCAATGACTGCACCGATTTCAAGGCGCTTTGCGGCGTAACCGTCGTGATACAATTCATCTACCTGACCGGTTGCGAGACCGATCTGATTGCCGTACGACGAATAACCTGCCGCAGCAGTGGTAACTATCTTTTTTTGCGGCAGCTTACCTGCCAGCGTTTCGTTTAACGG
>USQH01000125.1 GCA_900556765.1 uncultured Oscillospiraceae bacterium | reverse complement strand
ATATTCCGACCGGGATAACCGATGTGCTCGGCAAGACTAAATCGGAACGAATTAACACAATGGTTTGTTCATGTATACGCAATGGCATACCTGATATCGAAATGGAAGATGAAATCGGAAAATATGCCGATATGCTGCTTGACTTTTTGTATGAAAGGGTTTACCGTAATCCGGTCGCAAAGGGCGAGGAAACCAAAGTCGACAGCATGATAAAACGAATGTTTTTTTATTACTTGGAAAACAGCAATAAACTGCCGGCAGAATACGATTTTATTAAGGAAAAAGAGGGAGTTGAAAGAGCGACGCTTGATTATATTGCCGGTATGACCGATCGGTATGCTGTTCAGCTCTATACCGAAATATACATTCCGAAATCATGGCAGAGATAATGCACAAATAGAGAATAAAAGGAGCGTGACAAAATGAGAATTCCCGACGAGTTTTTGGAAGAACTGCGTCAACGAAACGATATTGAATCGGTTGTTTCGTCCTATGTCACGCTGAAACATAGAGGAAATACGCTGGTCGGGCTTTGCCCGTTTCACAACGAAAAATCGGCATCGTTTACCGTATATCCCGCAAGCAATTCTTATTATTGCTTCGGCTGCGGTGCCGGCGGCGATGCGATAACCTTTATTCGCGGTATCGAAAACCTTGATTACGTCGATGCCGTGCGCTTTCTTGCCGACCGGTCCGGTATGAAAATGCCCGAATCCGGATATGATGATACCATGCAAAAGCTGCGTATTAAGATTTACGAGATCAATCGGGCGGCAGCAAAGTTCTTTCACAGTCAGTTGAAGCAGCCGAGCGGAAAGAGAGGACTTGATTATTTCCGCGAGCGCCGATTATCTTCACAGACTATCCGCCATTTCGGACTCGGATATGCTCCCGAATCATGGGACTCTTTATATAAGCATCTAAAGGGCTTGGGCTTTTCGGATGAGCTGATATTTCAGGCGGATTTAATATCAAAACGAAAGAGCGGAAATGGCTTTTATGACCGCTTTCGTGATAGGGTGATGTTCCCGATAATTGATCTGCGAGGTAATATAATCGCTTTTGGCGGCCGCCGTATCAGTAATGAGGATAAGGCCGTTGCAAAATATATAAATAGCTCGGACACGCCGGTATATAAAAAAAGTAATAATATTTATGCCCTGAATTTTGCAAAAAACTCTAAGCATAAAGGCATTATCCTTTCCGAGGGATACATGGACGTAATTGCATTACATCAGGCAGGCTTTGACAACGCTGTCGCCGCTTGCGGAACTGCGTTTACGCAGGAACAGGCTCGTCTGCTCGCGCGTTATACCGACGAGGTGATCGTTACTCTTGACGCCGACGAAGCCGGACAAAAGGCGACAAACCGAACTATCGGAATACTTAAATCAACCGGTGTAAATATCAGAGTTTTGCGCGTTGACGGAGCAAAGGATCCCGATGAATTTATTAAAAAATTCGGTCTGGGCCGATTTCAGGCATTGCTTGACGGCGCAAACAACGATATTGAGTATAAGATGTCGGCGGCAAAATCAAAGTATGATGTTACTACCGAGGACGGTCGGCTTTCGGCGCTGAAAGAATTGGCTCAGATTCTTGCCGATACGAATGACCGACTTGCTCGAGACATATATGCCGGAAAGATTGCGTCGGAGTTTAATGTATCAAAGGATGTTTTAACCCGTCAGATCGAAATTATTTATCGCAGCCGCGTCAACAAGGAGAAAAAGGAACGCATCGAACGCGCCGTCAATCACTCAACCGAATCGAACCGAGTAAACCCGGAAAAACGCACGCATACTCGTTCGGCGATCGCCGAAGAATGCATTATTTCCGCACTTTACAATGATCCGTCGTTGTATGAGTATATAAATGAGCTTATCTCGCCTGATGAATTTACAACAAAGTTTAATGCCCGCGTTTTTGAATACCTGAATTCGTTTCTTGCGGAGCGTAGGATACCTGATATTTCATACTTCAGTTCATCATTTACACCCGACGAAATGGGCAAAATAGTTGAGATATGCAACAAATCGACAAGTATGAATTCGGTTGAAGCGGCAATCAAAGATTGCATCAAGGTGATTAAAAACGACAATCAACTGCAAAAGGCGGCTCAAACCGATTCAGATGATGGCAGTTGGGCTGAAAACATTAAAAAAATTACAGAAATAAAAAGAGGGAGCAACTGATCAATGAATACTAATGACATGGATTACACAAAGGATACCGGTAATATGGAAGATTACGATATCGGTAACTTGAACGAAAAATTGTCCGCAACTGATGACATGGATGATATTCCTCCCGTCGAGGATATTGACATAATGGGCGAAGAACCAACTGCCGAAGATCTTGAGGAACTCGACCATGAGGCGGATAAAGACGATGTCGATGATTCGATTGATATGCTCAGCACGGTTGAAAATGTATCGCTTGACGATCCGGTCAAGCTGTATCTGAAGGAGATCGGTCGCGTGCCGCTTCTTTCGTCCGATGAGGAAATTGAACTTGCCAAGCGCATAATCGAAGGCGACGAGGCCGCCAAAAAGCGCCTTGCCGAAGCTAATCTGCGCCTTGTTGTCAGCATCGCAAAACGATATGTCGGCCGCGGAATGTACTTCCTTGACCTCATTCAGGAGGGCAACGTAGGCCTTATCAAGGCTGTTGAAAAGTTCGATTACACAAAAGGATTTAAGTTTTCAACGTATGCCACATGGTGGATCAGACAGGCCATAACAAGAGCTATCGCCGATCAGGCGCGTACCATCCGTATACCTGTTCACATGGTTGAGACAATAAACCGTCTTAAAAAAGCTCAGAGCCAGCTCCTGCATGAAAACGGACGCGAACCGACAGAGGAGCAGATAGCCGAAGCCATGGATATGTCAATAGAGCGCGTGCGCGAGATCATGCGTGTGGCTCAGGAGACCGTTTCCATGGAGACTCCTATCGGCCCGGAGGAAGACAGCAGGCTGATGGACTTTATCCGTGACGAGGACGCGCTTGCGCCTGATGATGCCGCTTTAAAGACCATTACCAATGAGGATATCGACAGCGTTCTTAAAACGCTTACACCGCGTGAGGAAGCTGTCATTCGTCTCCGCTTCGGACTTGAAGACGGACGCTGCCATACTCTTGAGCAGGTAGGACTCGAATTTCATGTTACTCGTGAGCGTATTCGCCAGATTGAAGCAAAGGCATTGCGTAAGCTGCGTCATCCTGTACGCAGCAGCAAGTTCAGAGACAGATAAACTGATTTTCATCGTATCTTAGCGGTCGTCCCATGCATAGTTATTTGTATGGGAGTGATTGCTATGAATTGCAGGATTCAGGATCTGAGAAATAAAGAGGTCGTTTGCTTACATAACGGTGCGATTTTGGGCTGTGTAGCCGATGTTGAGGTGGACACGGTTTGTGCAAAGGTCGTCGCAATCGTTATTTACGGTAGATTGAAATGTTTCGGACTGCTCGGTCGGGAGGATGACTGCGTTATTCCGTGGCAGGATATTGAAATTATCGGCGAGGACACAATTTTGGTCAAGTGCCACGGAAATTTTCCGCCTCCGCGCCGCCGCATTATTCCCAAAATTTTCGGAAAATAACTTTTTTACCTAAAAAATTAAAAAAATCTTGATTTTTAATATACTGTATGGTAAAATATTTCGGTGCTTAAATACACACGTCGATTGAGTGACTGGTTGGTGCCGTTTCACGGTTGCCGGGCATTATGACATCGGCGGAGGTACGAATAACCAAAGGAGGAAAAAAACAATGTCAGTAATTTCTATGAAACAGCTTCTTGAAGCAGGTGTTCACTTCGGACATCAGACAAGAAGATGGAACCCTAAAATGGCTCCTTACATCTACACAGAGAGAAATGGTA
>USQH01000124.1 GCA_900556765.1 uncultured Oscillospiraceae bacterium | reverse complement strand
GTGAACCCGGTATCGAAGGTGCGGAGGAAACCATAGTTGCCTCGCGCAACATCAGTGCGGTGCTGAGTTTTTTGCCCGGTTCGGAACTGCGGAGTAAACCGGGAAACTCTCGCGCCACATCAGCGCGACATAGGAGTTTGCCGCTGTGCCCCTTTGTCTTCCCCTTGAGGGGAAGATGCCGCTTGCGGCAGATGAGGTGTAATTCAAATTGCGGCATCAGCCGCCTCAATAATGCCTGTTCCGCTTTTTGCGGACGATTTATCTCTTTGTTAACAACGGTACGCTTTTTCTATAAAGTCCGAAACTGCCGTTAAATAAAAGTTGAGTAAAAATGCAGCTGCCGAACATGCGATAAAGCCTATTCCCTACACAGTGCGGTGCAAAATTCAGCACCGCACTAACGTATGGCGAGGCAACTACGGTTTAGTCGGTAACTTCGACACCGGGCTACCAGAGATATACGTATCGGTAGGTGCGCTAAATCGCCACTAAAAATATTGATTGTGCAATGGATTTTGTGATATAATTTCAAAAACGACTGCACGGAGGTGGCATATGCCCTATAAAGCGAAAAGTGACCTTACAAAAGCGGCCATAAAAAAGAGCTTTTTAGCGCTGCTGAACGAAAAGCCGATAAACCAGATCAGCGTCCGTGACATTGCCGAGGGCTGCGGCTTCAACAGAAACACGATCTACTATCACTATGACGACATTCCCTGCCTTGTCGAGGAGATCGTCATCGAAACCGCCGAAAAGATCATCAGCGATTATTCCGACTATCACTCGCTTGAAGCCTGCATTGACAAGATGGCGGAGTTTGCCCTTGAGCACAAGCGCACCGTTCTTAATATATACAACTCGTCAAACCGCAGCGTGTACGAGCTGTATCTTATGAAGGTCTGCGGCAGCGTTGTCGAAAACTACCTGCACACAATGTTCGGCGATGTAAAGGCCGATCCCGAAAGCCGCGAGATACTCGTATGGTTTTATAAGTGCGAGTGCTTCGGCCAGATCATCGACTGGCTCAACTGCGCAATGAACTACAACATCTCCGAGCAGTTTTCAAAGCTGTGCAAGCTGCGCGAGGGCTTCGTGGATATTCTCGTCGAACGCTGCCGAATCGAATAATAGCCGACGCTTTTTCCTGATCCTGTTGAAATGCACAAAATTTCAACAGGATTTTCGTTTATAATAGCGCATTTACAAGAAACGACCGTTTTTTGTAAAATTATTCTCAGCAAGGCCAAAAATGCTATTATAAGGGAGATAAACGATGAAAAAGCGACTGCTAAGCATACTGCTCGTGCTGCTGATGGCGTTAACTCTTTTACCCCTCGGCGCATTGGCAAACGACGATAACAAATGCGGAGAAAACCTGACATGGGAGTTTGCAGACGGCATACTGACTATCTCGGGAACGGGAGACATGTATGATTACAGCAGTGCCGATCCCGCTCCATGGAGCGCAAAAAACAACGACATTAGCGAAATAACCGTATTGGACGGCGTTACAAGCATTGGAGACAACGCCTTTCATTCTTGCTGTGCAGAAAGCATTGACCTACAGTGCACTTCTTTAGTATCAATTGGTAAAAATGCATTTTCACGCTGCACAACGCTCACGAGCATTTTTATCCCGGAAAGCGTTCAGTCCATAGGAAGCGAGGCTTTTTCGCTTTGCGAGGGGCTTTCTATGGTAGAGCTGCCGACTACGCTAACCAAAATTCCGGATGGTATATTTACAGATTGTACGCTGCTTGACAGTATCACGATCCCCGACACCGTTACCGAAATCGGCGCGAATGCGTTTTTGAGGTGTACTGCATTTATCCTCGAAACGCTGCCGTCCGGCATCCAACGTATAGGCGCTGCCGCGTTTGAAAACTGCGGCAGTATAGAAAACTTGGAACTTCCCAAAACTCTGGAGAGCATAGGCGAAGCCGCGTTCGGCGGCACGATAATCGACAAAGCAAGCTTTGACGGGACCCTTGAGAAATGGGTGGCTATCGGCGGCGACGGCTGCGGCATTGCTCGGGACAAAATAGATTTTCTTGAACACATCTGCGATTTCAGCGGCTGGGAATATGACGAACACAAGCACTGGCAGTCGTGCTCCTGCGGAAAAACGCAAAACGAAGGGGAACATACGGGCGACGGTGATACCTGCACCGTCTGCGGCGCTGCGCTGTCGGAAGCCTTGGGCAGCGGAAGCATCGACGGCGGTCTGAGTTGGTCGCTTTCGCGCAGCGGCGCTCTCACCATAAGCGGCAGCGGCAAAATGTCCGATTTTTCATCCGTTGCAAACGCGGCGCCATGGGATAAGCAAAAGGACAAAATCCAAAGCGCCGTTATCGAAAGCGGCGTGCAGAGCATATCGGGCGGCGCGTTTTCCGGCTGTACGGCTCTTGAAAAAGTCAGCATATCCGACACGGTCGCGCAGATCGACCTGAATGCATTTGACGGCTGCATGGCTCTCGCGGAGTTTGATGTTGCAGCGGAAAACGAGACGTTTTCGTCGGTCGGCGGAGTGCTTTTTTCCGCCGACAAAGAGCTTCTGCGATATCCCGTCGGCAAGTCGGCAGACTACACCGTTCCGAGCGGCACCGTCGCCATTGCCGGCGGCGCGTTCAAAGATTGCGCAAAGCTCGAAAGCCTTGTCATTCCCGATTCGGTGATATCGATCGGCGAGAGCGCGTTTGAAAACTGCGCGGCGCTAAAGCGCATCACGCTTCCTAAAAGCATAACAAAGCTTGAAGCCTCATGCTTTTCAGGCTGTGCCGCGCTTGCGGAGATTGCGCTGCCCGACGGCCTTAAGACGCTCGGCGAAAAGGTGTTTTCGGGCTGTGCCGCGCTCAAAAGCGTGAAAATTCCTGCCGAGGTGACCGTCATTCCGGCAGAGGCGTTTTCCGGCTGCTCATCGCTTGAGAGCATAACGATACCGAAAAACGTCAGCCACATAAACGAGCGTGCCTTCGACGGCTGCACGGCGCTGAAAAAGGTAGATTATCTCGGCAGCGACACGGACTGGAGCCAGGTCACGAAAGAAACCGGCAACAACGCGCTCGACAATGCCGAAAAGAGCTTTACCCGCACAGATCACGAGCACAAATACACCGACACCGTTATCCCTCCGACATGCACCGAGCGCGGCTGCACCGTGCATCTGTGCGCCTGCGGCGATAAGCGCGAGGACAGCTACACGCCGCCGCTCGGGCACAGCTACAAGGGCGGCATATGCGTCCGCTGCGGCATACTCGATCCGAACAAGGACATCCCGCACAAGCACGATTTTATCCCCATCGTCACAAAGCCCACTTGTCTGACCGAGGGATTTACGACCTACGCCTGCTCCTGCGGCGAGTGCTACACAAAGGATTATGTCAGCGCCGTCGGGCATAAAACGCAGCTGCAAAACGCCAAAGCCGCAGGCTGCATGACCGGCGGCTACACCGGCGACGAGGTATGCACCGTCTGCGGCAAGGTGTTCAAGCAGGGCAGCGTCATATTCGCTCTCGGTCACGATCCTCAGCCTGCGCGCGTCAAAGCGCCGACATGCACCGAAAGCGGCTACACGGGTGATCTTATCTGCATGCGCTGCGGAGACATGACACAGATCGGCAAGACCGTTGCGGCAGCAGGGCACAAATTTTTCGGCGGCGTGTGCTCGGTCTGCGGCACGAAGGGTGCGGAAGCCGTGCCGGAATTTGACGATGTTAAGTCCGGCGCGTTTTACTTCGACGCCGTGCAGTGGGCGGTGGAAAACGGCATAACAAACGGCACGGGGAAAAATACTTTCTCTCCAAATGACGTCTGCTCACGATATCAGATAGTGATGTTTCTCTGGCGCGCGGCCGGGCAGCCTGAGGCCAAGGCGGCCGTGAGCTTTGCCGACGTAAAGCCCGGCGACATTTTCTAT
>USQH01000123.1 GCA_900556765.1 uncultured Oscillospiraceae bacterium | reverse complement strand
CGCTTGGCTTTACGGGGACGGAAAGAACTTTGTAAAGACAATGTTAAAACTGTCAGAGAGCTCGGAGATATGAAAATCGATCAGGTTTGCATCGGTTCATGCACTAACTCATCACTGCTTGACATGATGAAGGTAGCGTACATACTCAAGGGTAAAACCGTGCATCCCGACGTTTCTCTGGCGATAGCTCCCGGTTCAAAACAGGTTCTTAATATGATATCCAAGAACGGCTGTTTGTCTGACATTATCGACGCCGGCGCACGCATATTGGAAAGCGCCTGCGGTCCATGCATCGGTATGGGTCAGTCGCCTAACTCCAAGGGTATATCTTTGCGCACATTTAACCGCAATTTCGAGGGTCGCTCCGGTACAAAAGACGGACAAATATATCTCGTTTCTCCTGAAGTCGCGGCTGCATCCGCGCTGACCGGTCATCTCACCGACCCACGCACTCTCGGCAATATGCCTGAGTTTAAACTGCCGGACGAATTTGACATTAACGACAACATGGTCGCACTTCCTGCCGATGAATCGTCAGCAGACAGCATAGAGATACTGCGCGGACCGAATATTAAGCCCTTCCCCGCTACCTCACCGCTTGACGAAGTCATAGACTGCAAGTGTTCTCTCAAGGTCGGCGACAACATTACTACCGATCATATTATGCCGGCAGGAGCAAAAATACTGCCGTTACGCTCAAATATTCCTGCGATATCGCAGTACTGCTTCACTGTTTGTGACGAAAAGTTCCCCGAGCGCGCAAAAGCACTCGGCAAAAGTATCATCGTCGGCGGTGCCAACTACGGTCAGGGTTCTTCTCGCGAACACGCCGCTCTTGCTCCCTTGTACCTCGGAATTAAAGCGGTGCTGGTTAAATCATTCGCGCGTATACACCGCTCCAACCTCATTAACGCCGGCATACTGCCGCTGACCTTTGTTAACGAAGCCGATTACGACGCAATAAGCGAAGGCGATGAACTGATGATTGAAAATGTCATTGAGTCAGTCAAAAACGGCGGCGAAATGACAGTTGTAAATAAGACAAACGGTAAACGAATCGCTGTAAACTGCGATCTGAGCGGTCGCGCAAAGGATATAATTCTTGCTGGCGGACTGCTTAACTACACAAAGGAAAATCTATTATAAGCAGGTGAAACACATGGCTGATAAAATTCAAATGAAAACGCCGCTCGTCGAAATGGACGGCGACGAAATGACCCGCGTGATATGGAAGATGATAAAGGATATCCTTATCAATCCTTACATTGACCTTAAGACCGAGTATTACGATCTCGGGCTTGTTCACAGAAACGAGACAGATGACAAGGTTACTTTCGACTCCGCAGAAGCGACGAAAAAATACGGTGTAGCCGTTAAATGCGCTACCATTACTCCAAACGCCGCCAGAATGCCTGAGTACAATCTTAAGGAAATGTGGAAATCCCCCAACGGCACAATCCGCGCCATTCTTGACGGCACCGTTTTCAGAGCGCCGATAATCGTTAAGGGAATTACACCGTACATTCCGACGTGGACCAAGCCTATCACCATCGCCCGTCACGCATACGGAGATGTTTACAAGAACACCGAAATGCAGGTACCGGCAAATTCAAAGTGCGAACTGGTATGCACAGACGAAAACGGCAACGAAACGCGCAGCCTGATCCATGAATTCGGTGATTCAGCCGGAATTATCCAAGGTATGCATAACGTTGACGCTTCAATCGCCAGCTTTGCGCGCTGCTGCTTTAACTATGCGCTTGACACTAAGCAGGATCTTTGGTTTGCGACAAAAGACACCATATCCAAAAAATACGATCACCGCTTTAAGGACATTTTTGCCGAGATATTCGATAAGGATTACAAGGAAAAATTTGAAAATGCCGGTATCGAATACTTCTACACGCTCATTGATGACGCTGTTGCGCGCGTCATTCGTTCAAACGGCGGCTATATCTGGGCTTGCAAAAACTACGACGGCGACGTTATGTCCGACATGGTGGCAACCGCATACGGCTCGCTCGCAATGATGACAAGCGTACTCGTTTCTCCCGACGGAATTTATGAATACGAGGCGGCTCACGGCACAGTCCAGCGTCATTATTATAAGTATTTAAAAGGCGAGGAAACCTCGACCAACTCTGTGGCGACCATATTTGCATGGTCGGGCGCTCTCAGAAAACGCGGTGAGCTGGACGGAATTGACGCCCTCGTAGATTATGCGAATAAGCTTGAAAAAGCAACAATTAAAACAATCGAAAGCGGAATTATGACCGGCGACCTTTACCTGCTGTCAACACTGGAAAACAAGCGTAAGGTTAACACCGAACAGTTTCTTATCGAAATTAACGAAAACCTTAAAAACATGATGTAATGGCAATATAAATCTCTCTGACATATACTAAATGTGAAAACATATGTCAGGGGGATTTTTATGTGCTCGATTTGCGGATTTGCCGATATGCAGCAAGCTCATGATATCGACAAAAGTATCATATCCAAAATGGGAATTACCATGAAGCACCGCGGACCTGATGCTACCGAGGTATACGTTGATGAATTCGCCGCGCTTCACCATAACCGACTGGCGGTAATGGATATAGAAAACGGCAGACAGCCGATGACCGCGGAATATAACGGCAAAAAATACGTTATTGTTTACAATGGCGAAATATATAATTTCGACGAGCTTAAAAACAAAATTAAACATGAATTTAACATTGAAATGAAGACTAAGTGCGACACCGAAGTAGTGTTGTGGACATATATTCTGTACGGTGAGGATTGTCCGAAAATGTTAAACGGTATCTTCGCCTTTTGCGTATACGATATAAGCAATAGGCTGCTGTTTTTAGCCCGTGACCGCTTTGGTATAAAGCCGCTTTTTTATACCGAAAAGAACGGCAGACTGATATTTGCGTCGGAAATCAAGGCGATACTCGCCCATCCCGACGTGAAGTCTCAGGTCGATAAAAGCGGATTGTGGCAACTTCTGTTTTTATCACCTGTTACCATAAACGGGAGCGGCATTTTCAAGGACATAAAAGAAATCAAACAGGGATACTGTGCAACTTTTGACATAAGCGGTCTGCACACGAAAAAATACTGGCAGCTTGAAGCCAAAGAGCTGAACGTTACCGCAAAAGACGCCGCCGAGCACACTCGTGAGCTGCTGTGCGACGCTATAAACAGGCAGCTTATAAGTGACGTTCCGCTTTGCGTATTCCTGTCTGGCGGCCTTGACTCGTCGGTAATATCGGCAGTAGCCGCCGAACGATTTAAGCGTAATAATAAAACGCTGTCGTCGTATTCGTTCGAGTACGAAGGTAACAAGCAAAGCTTCCATTCATCTCTGTTTCAACCGCAGGGTGATGATGAGTTTGCGGTCTATTTGGCGAACTATCTGCAAACCGACCACACCGTTCTGACCGCACCGACCGAGGCGGTAGCCCACTGTTTATATGAAGCAACGCTTGTGCGCGATTTTCCGGGTCAGGCGGATATAGACTCATCCCTGCTTTATTTTTGCCGCAGGGTCAAAGATCGGCACACGGTAGCACTTTCGGGAGAATGTTCAGATGAAATCTTCGGAGGCTACCCATGGTTTTATCGTCCTGAAATGCTATACAAGGACTTTTTCCCGTGGATACATCAGCCAAAGCTGCGCGCAGAAATGTTCAACGCTGACTTTGCAAAGCCCGACGATGGCTACAACTACATTTCAGAAATATACAAAAAAAGCCTGTCAGAGTGTCCGATCGTCGACGGCGAAAGTGACGATATGCGAACCGCACGGTTGGCAACATGGCTGTCGGTAAATTACTTTATGACTTCCCTGCTTGAACGAAAGGATCGTATGAGTATGGCAAGCGGACTCGAAGTACGCGTACCGTTTGGTGATCACAGAATACTGGAATACGTTTTCAATGTACCGTGGT
>USQH01000122.1 GCA_900556765.1 uncultured Oscillospiraceae bacterium | reverse complement strand
CATTGCACTGATGGGTAGCTCCGTCCTCACCGACCGAAATGCCGGCATGAGTTGCGCCGATATTGACAGGCAAATGAGTGTAGCCGAGCGAGTTACGCACCTGTTCAAAGGCACGGCCGGCGGCAAACATGGCAAAGGAGCTGGCGAAAACGGTTTTGCCGGCGGCGGCAAGGCCTGCGGCAACACCGATCATATTCTGCTCCGCTATACCGCAATTGAAGAAACGGTCGGGGAACTCCTTTTTGAACTGTGCCGTCTGCGTGGCGGCGGCAAGATCAGCGTCGAGAACGACTACATTGGGATTGGTTTTGCCAAGCTCGATAAGTCCGTCGGCATATCCCTGTCTGGTTGCGATTTTCTTTATTTCACTCATTGTTTCAGCCCTCCAAAGCGGCAAGCGCGTTGTTAAGTTCGTCCATGGCAATGCCGTACTGCTCGGCATTTGGCGCTTTTCCGTGCCAGCCGACCTGATTTTCCATAAAGGAAACGCCTTTGCCCTTTACCGTCTTTGCAATGATGACCGACGGCTTTCCTTTCACTGTTGCGGTATGAGCGAACGCCTGCTCGATCTGATCAAAATCGTTGCCGTCGATGACGGTCACGTCCCAACCGAAAGCCGCGAACTTCTCGTCGATCGGGCATGGAGAGTTGACCTCCTCAAGGCTTCCGTCAATCTGCAGATTGTTGAAATCGACAACAGCGGTAAGGTTGTCCAGCTTTTTATTGGCGGCGAACATCGCAGCTTCCCAGACTTCGCCTTCCTCGATCTCCCCGTCGCCGAGAGCGGTATAAACGCGGTAAGACGCATTGTCAATCTTTGCGGCAAGAGCCATTCCGCAGGCGGTGGAAATGCCCTGTCCGAGCGATCCGGTCGACATATCGACACCCGGGATATGTATGCTCGGGTGTCCCTGAAGCAGTGCGTTGGGCTTACGCAGAGCCTTTATCTCGTCCGTGGAGAAAAAGCCGCGCAAAGCCAATACTGCGTAAAGCGCAGGTGCGGCATGACCCTTTGACAGGACAAAACGATCGCGGTCGGCCTTATCGGGCGCAGACGGATCGATATTCATCTGCTCAAAATAAAGATAGGTCAGTATGTCGGTCACCGAAAGTGAGCCGCCCGGATGACCCGATTTGGCGTTGTAAGTACCCTCGATCACGCCCATGCGCGCTTTAGTAGCGGCAATGGTAAGCTGTGTTTTCTTGTTCGTATCCATTTTACTCCCCATTCTTCAGCGAAAAAATTTCACTCTGCAAACGACCGCCGAAAATCCTTTTGCAGATGATTATATAAACTGATTTTACTCAGCAATAATTGATTTTTTATATATTTTTCGTTTATCTGTCTCGGCTTATTCGCCCTGATCTCCGTATTTTTTATCAAGAAAATCAATAAAATCGGTAAAATACCGCGGCAGTTCACTTTCAAATTCAAGCCACTGTCCGTTCGGATGCATAAATCCGATATGCCGCGCGTGCAGGCATTGCCCGTCCAACCGCTCGATAACCTTTTTCGGACCGTAGACGGGATCTCCGGCGACCGGATGCCCAATATACGCCATATGTACGCGTATTTGATGAGTGCGACCGGTCTCCAATCTCAGCCGCAGGCGGGTAAATTCGCCCCATCGGGTTATTACGCGCCAATGAGTGACGGCGTTTCGCGAACCCTTGTCGGTGACGGCCATGCGTTTTCGGTCAACGGGATGGCGACCAATCGGTGCATCCACCGTGCCCTCATCCTGCTTAATGTTTCCGTAAACCACCGCCTCATATTCGCGCGAAAAAGAGTGCTCCTTTATCTGCTCGGCAAGACAGCGGTGAGCGGCGTCATTCTTGGCAACGATGAGCAGTCCGCTGGTATCCTTGTCTATCCTGTGTACTATTCCGGGGCGAATAACGCCGTTTATTCCCGACAGGCTGTCGCCGCAATGGGCAAGCAACGCGTTTACGAGTGTGCCGTCGGGATTACCCGGAGCGGGATGCACGACCATTCCTTTGGGTTTGTTGACGACAAGCAGGTCGGAATCCTCGTAAACGATATCGAGGGGGATGTTCTGTGCCGCAACATCGAGAACTGTCGGTTCCGGCATCGTCAGACTGACGATATCGCCGTTCTTAAGCTTTGCATTTTTGCGTGCGGCAGCACCGTTTACCGTTACACTGCCGTTTTCACAAAGGTTTGCCGCAGCGCTTCGCGACAGATCGGTCATGTCCGACAAAAACGCGTCCACTCGAACGGACTCATCACCGTCAAATGTTAATTCAATCGGAGGCAGCATCGCTGTTATTCTCCTTTTTTTGGCGGTGCTCATCAATAATTTCGATGATGACCTGCAAAAGTATCAGGCAACAACCGATAACTACGCAGCAGTCGGCAATATTGAAAATATACGGAAAATAAATGAAGCGTACGTCGATAAAATCGACGACGTATTTAAGCGACAGCCGATCGATCATGTTGCCTATACCGCCGCTGATAATAAGTCCGATCGCCCAAATATACATTTTTTTCTTAACCCTGCCGCTGACAAGCAGCACTATAAGCACGGCAACGGCGATGATAGTCACCGAATTGAACACCCACGGGTGATCCTTTAATATTCCGAAAACCGCGCCCGAATTGTGGATATATGTGAAATTCAGCACGCCGGATATCACCGACACCGATTCACCGAGATAAAAGCTGTTTGATATCAGCGATTTTGTAAGCTGATCGGCGACCACGAGAAGCGCCGCCGACAGCAGTACAAAAACTTCGGTCAAATGACCTTTTATTTTACTTTCCAAAGGTCATTCCTCCCGTAAAATAAACTTCATTCGGAAATAATGGCGGCACAGCGGACACAGAGCGTCGGATGGTCTGAGCTCTTGCCGACAGTGTCGGAGTAGCTCCAGCAGCGCTCGCATTTTTCACCTGACGCCTTTCTGACGGTGACGCCGATAGGCAGTTCGCCGTGGAAATCGCCGCCGTTGCCCTCGGTAACACGAACATCGGACGCGATGAATATCACAGGCAGCTCGTTCTCGTTAGCTTTCAGGAAATCGAGCATTTCGCCGTCGGCAAACAGTTCGATTTCTGCGTCAAGAGAGGCTCCGATGACCTTTTCCTTGCGTGCATTCTCAACCGCTTTCTTAACATCGTCGCGTACCGCGTGCAGGCGCTCCCATTTTGTCGTGAAATCGCCGTCGACCTCGACGCCGGTAAGCGCCGGATACTCGTTAAGCACGATATGCTCGGTATTGCGCGAGCTGTCGTGAGGCATGAACTGCCATATCTCATCGGCGGTGAATGTGATTATCGGTGCAAGCATGAGAGTCAGCGAGTCAAGGATCTTATAAATAGCGGTCTGAGCGGCGCGGCGCGTCTTGCTGTCAGCCTTTTCGACGTAAAGTCTGTCCTTGAGTACATCAAGGTAGAAGTTTGACATATCGACTACGCAGAAATTATGCACCGCGTGGAAAATTATATGATACTCAAACTTTTCGTAAGACTCGCGAACCTTTTTATTCAGCTCATCCAAGCGGCTGAGCGCCCACTTGTCGATAGGCTCCAGCTCATCGAGACTGACCGAATCCTTATCGGGGTCAAAATCATTGATACAGCCGAGAATGAAACGGGCAGTATTTCTGATCTTGCGATATGCTTCAGAAAGCTGCTTCAGAATATCCTTTGAAATGCGGATATCGGCGTGGTAATCGGAGGAAGCGACCCACAGGCGCAAAATATCGGCGCCGTACTGATTAACAATCTCCTCCGGTGAAATGGTGTTGCCGAGCGATTTGGACATCTTTTTGCCCTCGCCGTCGACTACCCAACCGTGTGTAACGATGGTCTTATACGGAGCGATACCCTTGGTTGCGACCGAGGTCAGCAGTGACGACTGGAACCAGCCGCGGTACTGATCAGCACCCTCCAAATAAATGTCAGCGGGGAATTTAAGATAATCGCGCTGATCGAGGACAGCGG
>USQH01000121.1 GCA_900556765.1 uncultured Oscillospiraceae bacterium | reverse complement strand
CCGCAACATACGGTTTAAGGGAGATTATCGCCGCCATTCCTGCGACTGCGGCAGTTACAAACAGAATAATTGCCTTCAGGTCGCCCGAACGCATATATGCGATTATGAGCATTCCGACAAAAAATATCGACGCTGTGCCGAAATCGCGCATGATAAACAACGGAACCATGCAACAGCCCGAAAATGCAGTGAAAAGCAGTAAATTTCGTGTGGTAACCAGTCGTTCAAGCGCGGCGCATCCTGCAAAAACATAAGCAATTTTTACAAACTCCGACGGTTGAACGGTGACAAATCCAAGATTTATCCAGTTCTTTGCACCGTTCATCTCCGTGCCGAAAATGATATTGAACAGAAGCAACCCCACCGCGCACATTCCAACGGCATAACGCAGCTTCATAGTAAGCGCCAAATTTCCGAGCACAAGCTCAAGCACGAAGAATATTGCAAGGCCTAGCAGCATTGCAATAAACTGTTTGTACAGCGACGACGGAACGGCACTCGCCGCTACGCAAAGGCCGACAGTCGCCAAAAAGAAGGCGCACAGCTCAACTCCGACACGGTCGAATCGACGCAGTGCGAAATATATCCATTCGACCGCAATCAATGCGCCGAAGCAGGCGTATATCTGAACGGGAATGTATCCGTCATGCGAATAATGTATTACCAGTGTCAAGCCCATCATAAGCTGCATAACGGTCAGGGTTAGGGCGGCACATTTCGCCCGTGTTTTATTCAACTCGGCTCCGTATTCACGCGGCAAGCCGGTATCAAAGTCATCATCCAGTTCCAGCTCCGCGCCGGCAATATTGACGACATCGCCGCCCGTTATCGCAGTATCGCCGCTGATGCGCTCGCCGTTCACCAGCACGGCGCAACCGCTGCCGGTCGGGTAAATATGCCAACCGTCGTCCTTTAGCACAAGCGCCGCCGCGCGCAGCGATGCGCGCTTTGCCGGCACGCACACATCGCACAGGCGAGCGCGGCCGATGGCGTTTTCATAGGATGTGATCGGAAACACGTTTCCTTTTCTGTCTGTAAACTGTGCGAGCAGGGGCTTGTCCCTCTTTGTGCCGAAAAGTATACGCGCACACAAAACTATCACAGCAACGGCGGCAACGGGTATAATGAACCGTGCAAGCCAGCAATAGTACTGCGCGAGCATTTGAAGCACTGCCGACCGTCCCCTTTCAGAAATTAAACTTACCTATACTCCGTTTTATTTTACTATATCAATCAAAAACTGTCAACTTGTATTAGATGTGCAGATATGCTATAATTTAGTTGATTTTGATTTGCAAACGGAGTGTTAAACCATGTCTGTACTGAACATCGTTATGGTCGAGCCGCAAATTCCGCAAAATACTGGCAATGTAGCGCGGACCTGCGCCGCCACGGGTGCGCGACTGCATTTAGTCGGCCCTATGGGATTCACCGTCGATGATAAAAAGCTGAAAAGAGCCGGGCTTGACTACTGGCATCTGCTCGACATCACTTATTATAATGATCTGGACGATTTTCTGAGCAAAAACAGCGGCGAATTTTTCTTTTTTTCAACTAAGTCGCTAAAAACCCACACTGACATTAAATATCCCGACGGGTGCTATCTTTTCTTCGGCGCGGAAACCCACGGCCTGCCCGAAAAACTGCTGTTTGAGCATCCCGACCGCTGTGTTCGCATTCCGATGATCGGAGGCGCACGCAGTCTTAACCTTTCAAACTCGGTAGCCATAGGCGTTTATGAGACACTGCGTCAGTGGAATTATCCGCAACTGCAAAATCAAGGCAAGCTGACCCAATATGACTGGGCGGATGCCGACGAGATATAAATTACGAACTAAACTTTTTCTTGACCGTTCACAAAACGAACCGTGTATGATATACTAACGAGCCGCCCAAAATACATCGGGCGGCTCGTTTTATCATTATCGGTATTATTCAAAATCGAGCGTGCGGTTCTGACGCGCCGATTCAAATCCGGTTTCCATAAGACGCATTACGCGCAAAACAGACTCGTTGGTTACCTCGCGTTCGGCTTCGCCGTCCAAAACGGCGGCAACATTACGGTAAAATCCCGCAGCATCACCTTCGACACGCGGCAACGGCAGCTTTTCAAGGGTATCGTCGCGGCGAGGAGCCATCGTTTTTGTCAAGCCGCTACCGGTCATGATCGGTTCCACATCACCGTCATGGCCGACACTGCGTATTATTTCACCGTCGTCGGCAGGCCACCAACGGATTATTGCCGAACCGTCGCGACCGAGCATATACCAATGCGGCAGCTCAATAAAGTTGGAGGTCGACACCTCAACTATTGCCATAATTCCGCTTTCAAATGTCAGTATCATGGTCACGCCGTCATCGACCAGCTCATTTGTAACATGTTCAAGGCGGCAATAGACCTTCTTTACGCGCTCGGGAATAAGCTGAAGTGTCTGATCAAGCAGATGAACGCCCCAATCGAGCATCATTCCGCCGCCGTTTTGCGGCAGTCGCCGCCAATCATTCGGAATACCGTGGGCACCGTGAACACGGCGTTCAAAACGGTGTATCGGACCGAGAGTTCCGTCATCGAATATTTTTTTCATAACACGGAAATCGGCATCGTAGCGGCGGTTTTGGTTTATAAAAAGTTGCTTGCCGCACTTTTTCGCTGTTTTTATCATTTGCTCAAGCTCGCCGCTGTTCATCGTAGCAGGTTTTTCGCACACAACATTTTTTCCCGCGCGCAGCGCCGCTTCGGTAAGTTCAAGATGGGAATCGTTCGGAGTAACGACAGCAATGATATCGATTGAGTTATCGGAAAGCAATGCGTCCAGGCTTTCATACGGCTTAACTCCGTATTTTTCTTTGGCAAACGCCATTTTTTCAGGTTTTATATCAAATGTTCCTGCGACCTCTATCTTACCGGTTTCACGCGGCATATTAACATGATACGGCGCCTGACCGCCGAATCCGATTATTCCTAATTTATGTGAACTGCTCATTTCGAACCTCCGCACAGATTTTTCTATATAGTATCACATGCACAAAAAAATGTAAAGAATGAAAAATAATTATCATTAAATTCGGCTGATTTTATTTAATACTGCTAATTCAGCACCATAAAAAATCCCTGCCATGCTTGAAAAAGCATGGCAGGGACTGAAAAATCGTATAAATGCGATTAGGCGTTAACCTTGGTTACAACGCCGGAGCCAACGGTACGGCCGCCTTCACGGATAGCGAAGCGGAGGCCTTCCTCGATAGCGATAGGAGTGATGAGTTCAACGTCCATCTCAACGTTATCGCCAGGCATGCACATCTCAACGCCTTCCGGCAGAGTGATAACGCCGGTAACGTCGGTGGTACGGAAATAGAACTGAGGACGATAGTTGTTGAAGAACGGAGTATGACGGCCGCCCTCTTCCTTGTTCAGGATGTAGACCTGACCATGGAACTTAGTGTGCGGATTGATTGAGCCGGGCTTGCAGAGAACCTGACCACGCTCAACCTCGTCACGGGAAACACCGCGGAGCAGTGCGCCAACGTTATCGCCGGCTTCACAGTAATCAAGAGTCTTGCGGAACATTTCCATAGAGGTAACGACAACCTTGCGGCGCTCCTCGGTAAGACCGATGATTTCAACTTCGTCGCCTGCGTTCAGGACACCACGCTCAACACGGCCGGTAACAACGGTACCACGGCCGGAAATGGTCATAGTATCCTCGATCGGCATAAGGAAGGGCAGGTCAGCCTTACGGTCAGGAGTAGGAATGTAGCTGTCAACAGCGTCCATGAGCTCCTGGATGCAAGCGTAAGCCGGATCATTGATATCGTCCGGAGCTTCGAGAGCCTTAAGAGCAGAACCCTTGATGATAGGAGTATCATCGCCCGGGAACTCGTACTTGTCAAGAGTCTCACGGATTTCCATTTCGACGAGCTCGAGCAGCTCGGGATCGTCAACCTGGTCAACCTTGTTCATGAATACAACAATGTAAGGAACGCC
>USQH01000120.1 GCA_900556765.1 uncultured Oscillospiraceae bacterium | reverse complement strand
TGCCGATGTGCTGAAGGTCGCTCATCACGGCAGCAAAAATTCATCGTCAGGTGCATTTTTGAGGCGTGTAGCGCCGCATTTTGCGGTTATTTCCGTCGGCGCTGATAATTCATACGGCCACCCCAATAGGTCAACGCTTGACCGATTAAATGAAATCGGCGCCGTCGTTCGCAGAACCGATGTCAACGGTGCCGTCACTTTCGAGATAGATAACGGCTTAAAGCTGTATACAGAGTATTAAAAGGGAATTGATGAAAATGAAAAAACAACAGATAGTAAACTCATTTTTGTTGTTTATAACCGCGGCTGTGTGGGGTGTCGCTTTTGTCGCCCAGTCGGCTGCTGCCGATCATATAGGTGCGTTTACGTTCAACTGCATTCGCAGTATTATCGGAGGAATAGTATTGCTTCCGGTTTCATTTGCTTTCGGCGCAAAGCCGCCGAAGCAGCCGGCTGCACGACGGGCATCACGCAAGCGCCTGCTAATTTACGGGGCAGGCTGCGGCGCGCTGCTTATGGTAGCGTCAAATTTGCAGCAGCTTGCGATAAATAACGGCGCACAAAGCGGAAAAGCCGGATTCATAACTGCTTGTTACATAGTATTCGTGCCGCTTATCGGTCTGTTTTTCAAGCGAAAATGCTCTCCGTTCATATGGGTGGCGGTAGTTTTTGCACTCGTCGGACTGTATTTGCTATGCATGACCGATTCCTTTGCATTTGAGCTTAGTGACATTTTGCTGATTGCGTGCGCCTTTGTGTTCACATTTCACATTCTGTATATTGATCATGTGTCGCCGTTGGTCAGCGGAGTAAAGCTGTCCTGTGTGCAGTTTTTCGTTTGCGGCCTGCTGTCTGCAGTGCCGATGATGATCTTTGAGCGTCCGTCGATGAGTGATATACTTGCCGCGTGGATGCCGATAACCTACGCCGGCGTGTTCTCATGCGGTGTCGGATATACACTGCAGATAGTCGGTCAAAAGGGGCTTAATCCGACCGTGGCGTCCCTTATTATGAGCTGTGAGTCGGCGATCGCCGCCGTCTCGGGCTGGCTGATACTCGGTCAGAATATGACACCGCGCGAGATTGTCGGTTGTGTGGTCATGTTTGCGGCGATAGTTCTCGCCCAACTGCCTACTCCGAACCGAAAAAATCAGGCGGCGGTCTGAATAATATCGTATAATTTAAAAATACAAAGCCGCACGGCAGTTTTAAACTGTCGTGCGGCTTTCAAAATATGTCATAACACTCTTAAAATACGGTTTCAATGACTTTGGCGCTGTCGTCGGGTGAGTACCGCCAGCGGTCAATATGACCGCTGCTGATAAAGTAGTTTATCGGATCAGGCGATCGGTCGGCGTCAAACACATCAATTATAATCAGTTTAACCTTCATTTTTTCTCTGATTATACTCTTTATGTAGACGCTTACCTTTTGGCCCGGCTCTACATTGTCTCGCGGCTCGGCAAGACCCGCCAAATTCGGCGCAAGCTCGATGAATACACCGTAGCTTTCGACAGTACGGACGATTCCTTCGACCGTTTCACCCTGCATAAATCGGTCGGTGTTTTCTTCCCATGTGCCCAGCAATTCTCTGTGCGAGAGCGAAACGCGTCCCAACTCATCAATTGACTTGACCACCGCCTTAATACGGTCGCCGCACCTGAACCGATCGGATGGATGTGATATCCGTGACACCGATATTGCGTCGATCGGCATCAGCGCGACTATACCGCATCCGATATCACAAAATGCGCCGAAACTTTCCAAGTGCGTAACGCGTGCGTCAATAACATCTCCCGGCGTGAGGGATGAAACGTATTCGCGGCTG
This sequence comes from uncultured Oscillospiraceae bacterium, assembly GCA_900556765.1. Classification (GTDB taxonomy): domain Bacteria; phylum Bacillota; class Clostridia; order Oscillospirales; family Acutalibacteraceae; genus UMGS1976. The sequence goes on along the minus strand of USQH01000120.1, from coordinate 2,201 downwards.
CATCTTTCCTGCGCCGCACGGCGTGACAGCACGGCGGTGTATATGCCATTTTCCTCCGTTATATCGGTTACAGTGAAACATACTGCCTTTCCGACGCGGGAAATGAGCGCGATGTCACGTACGCTGCCGTCGGCAATGCCGATGGCTCCTTCCTCACGCGGAATTACGCCGCGCACTTTACCGAGATCGACTATCAGGTCATGCTCATGGTCGCACATGGTAACAACGGCTTCCAGTATCCTGCCCTTATCCATAGCGTCCTGCAATCCGCGCAGTGATGCACAGGCGGCGACGTTGTCCGGCGAGCGGAGTGTAAAGCCCTCGGGATAATATGATTGCATTGAAATTTCCAGCCCTTCCAGTCCGCAAAGCTGTATCGGCGGACTTTTTTGTTTGTCGTTACCAAATATATGCCGAAAGCGGTTATACTATAACGCCGACACCGAAATTTCACCTGCGCCGAAATTTCGCAGCAGCGGAGCGACCTGTTTGCGGCTGTCTGCCGTGAAATGAAGCAGACATTTTTGGCTGAGCGCAGGCTCAAAATATCCGGTTTTTGTGTCGTAGCCGTAGCCGCGCGGACGCATTATATCACCGTCGCGCCCATGTACCGGCGGATAAGGCAGTACGAACGGGGTATCAATGGATTTGCGAAAAACCGGTCTTGTTATTGTAAACTTTTCAATTCCGACAGCGGATTTAATTTTTGTCGCTGCGTTTTCCGCCTCCTCAATACGTTCAAATTCAGCGGTTATTTTAACAGCCATTTTGACTATGCACCTCTTTTTTTAATGTGTTTGTATTATTTGCAGAAAAAGGCGGCAAAATAAAAAAACAAGCAGGTAATATTTTATATCTGTCCGCATAAATATTTCTGAAAAGTAATAAATGCGGGAGATATAGCCATGTTAAGTTTTACTGTCAGATTGCCGGAAAGAAAAAAGTTTTTGCTGTGGTCGGGATTTTTAATAGGCGCTCTTATAATCTGCGGATTTATCGCGCAGGGGAGCGGCACCACAGACCACTGTGATACGCCTCAGGCGCAACGCGATTACGCCGCATCCTACGGCTGGAAGATCGGCGATGAGCCGATATCGGTCACTGAGTTTACTATAGCCGATCAATTTGATAAAGCGCTTGAGCAGTATAATGAAATACAGCTTTCACAGGGATTTGATTTGCGTCTGCTTAAGGGACAAACGGTCAGACGCTATACCTATGAACTGCTGAATTATCCGTCGCGCAAAACCGGTGTGCGACTGAGCCTTGTTATCGCCGACGGAGCGGTTGTGGCGGGCGATATATCGTCGGTCGACGGAGACGGTTTTATGCACGGATTTGATTTAAACGGCACCAATTTATCTTTGATGCGAAACCGTTTAACAGATTGTACACAAATTTCCACTTTCGATACCTCGCAACAACAATTATCTTCATTTTTTGTGTAAAGCGCTTAATCACCGAAAATTCGTTAGTAAAATTTAATAAAACGCCTGATTTATCTTTGTTTGTTTGGGTAATAGTAATCATTGGCTGACTTTGATATAATACATCTATAAACTCAGCGGGATACTATCCGCACAAAAAAATTGGAGGTTTATTTCAATGGCAAGTCTATCATTGAAAAATATCACTAAAAAGTACGCGGGCAACGTTTTGGCCGTGTCTGACTTTAACCTCGAGATAAAGGATAAGGAATTCATCATTCTCGTCGGCCCGTCCGGCTGCGGTAAGTCCACCACCCTTCGTATGATCGCCGGCTTGGAGGAGATCACCGACGGCGAGCTTTACATCGGCGATAAGCTTGTCAACGATGTTGCTCCTAAGGACAGAGACATCGCGATGGTGTTCCAGAACTACGCCCTTTATCCGCACATGACCGTTTTCGAGAATATGGCGTTCGGACTCAAGCTCCGCAAGACTCCTAAGGATGAGATTAAGCGCCGCGTTGAGGAAGCTGCGCGTGTCCTCGATATCGAACACCTGCTTGACAGAAAGCCGAAGGCTCTGTCCGGCGGTCAGCGTCAGCGTGTTGCTCTCGGCCGTGCTATCGTCCGTGAGCCTAAGGTATTCCTTCTTGACGAGCCGCTGTCCAACCTGGACGCTAAGCTTCGTGCGCAGATGCGTACCGAGCTTGCCAAGCTGCACAAGAGAATCGGTACTACCTTCATTTACGTAACCCACGACCAGACCGAGGCTAT
>USQH01000119.1 GCA_900556765.1 uncultured Oscillospiraceae bacterium | reverse complement strand
GCGTTTTGACTTTTGCGACCGACTGCCATTACGAAAAAAACTTTGGCAACAATAAATTAAGCTCCGCACATTGTAAAAGGTGCGGAGCTTTTCTGTTGTGTTTTTGATTTTGCACTATAATTATATGCGTCGCACTTAAATGCATATTGAACTATTTATCAAGCAGTTCAATTGTATGAATTATAATAGCGGCGGCGTTATCGGTGCCGAGCTTGCCTGCGTCAAGTATCATGTTGTACGATTCGCTGTTGCCCCATTCCTGCTGAGTGTGGCGTGTGTAATAGTTGGCGCGTATTCTGTCGGTACGCCGCAGCAGTTTCTTTGCTTCAGCCGTGCCGTAACCGTAGAGCTGCTGTGCGCGCTCAATGCGCTTTTCCATGTCGGAGCGTATAAATACGCTCAGCACATTTTCACGGTTTTGAAGTACATAATCGGCACAGCGACCGATTATGACGCACGGACCGCTTTGTGCGTATCCGCGAATGGCGTCAAACTGGGCCGTAGCGACTCGCATATTTATCGGCATCATCAGTGATGGATCCTGTGCATACCAGTAGTTTGAGTACTGATAGCCGGGGTAGTCCCAAAATCCCGCAGGTTTTTCATCCTCCGCAGTAATATCATCGACGCTCATGTTGAGCAGTTCGGCAGTCTTATCAATAATCTCCTTGTCATAGTAGGGAATGCCGAAATGCTCGGCAACCTTACGGCCGGTATCTGCACCGCCGCTGCAAAACTCACGCCCGATAGTAATAACCCAATTGCCTTTCATATAAAAAACCTCCTTTGGTTTTGTGTTCGGCAGAAAAGTCGTATATTATGTGCTTGTTTACTATAATGTTTCAACTTTCTATAATTATTTTATCACAAGAAACAAAAAATCGCAATTTAAAGTTATGATTAAATGCAATTTTTGTTTTTGTTTTGATTTGTTCGATGGGGAAAATCAACAATATTTTTAACATTGTTCAGATTTAATTATAATAATTATGCATTGACTGTTTTTTGCTGTTATGTTAAACTATTTTCGTAGAGGTTTTCCGCGACTGACGGTAAGTGATTTAACACAATGAAACGGGAAACATTTATTATATTTGCCGACCGTCTGGGCAGTTCTACCTTTATCAATAGGGGTAGTCTGCCTTTTTTATTTTCGGCGATTTATCCGTTTGATTTTGCTTTGCTTAAATAAATCTTTGCGAGGTGCATTACATGAAAAAAATAGGCATCGTTATGGGCAGCGACAGCGATCTGCCGGTTGTTGAAAAAGCAATCAACACTCTCGCGGAATACGGTGTGCCGTATGAGGTGCACGTATATTCCGCGCATCGTACGCCGGACGCGGCAGCGCGCTTTGCGCATGATGCACGCAAAAACGGCTTTGGTGCGCTGATAGCCGCTGCCGGAATGGCGGCTCATCTTGCGGGCGCTCTTGCGGCGCGAACTACGCTTCCTGTGGTAGGTATTCCCGTAAAATCCGATACTTTGGGCGGTATTGATGCCCTCCTGTCCACCGTGCAGATGCCGTCAGGCATACCTGTTGCAACGGTTGCGATCAACGGGGCTGTCAATGCCGCTTTGTTATGTATTCAAATGCTTGCGATTGACGATCAGGAGCTTGCCGCCCGTCTGGAGCAGGCTCGCACCGAGGGTTGTGAAAAAGTTATGGTAAAAAATTCGGCAGTCGAGGAACGCTTCGGCGGCTGATGAAATGTTAAAGGAGAAAAAGCGAAAATGAAAAAGACAGTACAGCTTTACGAAGGAAAGGCAAAAAAGGTCTATGCGACCGAGGATGAGCAGTTGGTCATTGTGTCCTACAAGGACGATGCGACCGCTCTCGACGGACTGAAAAAAGGCTCCATATCAGGTAAGGGAGTCATTAACAACAAAATGTCTAATTATCTCATGCAGATACTTGAAAAAGAGGGTGTGCCGACCCATTTCGTTGAGGAGCTGAACGAGCGTGAAACTGTCGTTAAAAAGGTTTCTATCGTTCCGTTGGAGGTTATTATCCGCAACATTTCCGCCGGTTCGTTTGCAAAGCGCTACGGCGTAGAGGAAGGCATAGTTTTTGCCGAGCCGACCATTGAATTTTCTTATAAAAATGACGATCTTCACGATCCACTTATAAACAGTTATCACGCACTGGCTCTCGGACTTGCGACAAAGCAGGAAATAGAGACTATTAAATCCATGGCTTTCAAGGTTAACAGTGTGCTGAAGGATTACTTTCTTAAGCTTAACGTAAAGCTGGTTGATTTTAAACTGGAGTTCGGACGTCTTGCTGACGGCAGTATAGTTCTTGCCGACGAAATATCACCAGATACCTGCCGCTTTTGGGATGCCGATACCAACGAAAAGCTTGATAAGGATCGTTTCCGCCGCGATATGGGCGGAGTCGAGGATGCATACAACGAAATGATGCGCCGCGTTTTCGGCGAATAAAAAAGGCGGAGTATAATGGCTAAAATACATGAAGAATGCGGTGTATTCGGCATTTATTCGCCGCAACCGTCTAATGTTGCCCTTGACACCTATTACGGTCTGTATTCGTTACAGCACCGCGGTCAGGAGAGCTGCGGTATAGTGGTTTGCAACGACGGTGTTTTTAATATGCATAAGGATGTCGGATTGGTCAGCAGCGTATTTGATATGCAGACGCTGGGAGAATTCGAGGACGGCACAATGGCTGTCGGTCATGTACGTTACGGTACTACCGGCGGTAACGGAGTGCTCAACGCACAGCCGATTGTCGTAAACCATATAAAGGGACATCTTGCACTGGCTCATAACGGCAATTTGGTCAATTCGTCATCGCTCAGACGCGAATTGGAATTGCAAGGTTCAATATTCCACATGACCAGTGATACCGAGGTTATTTCATATATCATTATTAAGGAACGCATTTCAGCTCCGTCGATCGAGGAGGCTGTAAACCGTGCGATGTACAGGCTTAAGGGTGCTTATTCGCTGGTGATAATGTCGCCGTCAAAGCTTATTGCCGTGCGCGATGAAAACGGATTCAGACCTCTCTGCTACGGCAAACGGGAAGACGGTAGTTATGTTATCGCCTCGGAGACCTGTGCGCTTGATGCGGCGGGAGCCGAATTTGTCCGTGATGTTGACCCCGGCGAGATTGTTGTATTTGACGCAAACGGTGTTCATTCCATTCGTGACCATTGCGAAAAGGCAAAAAAGGCAATGTGCATTTTTGAATATATCTACTTTGCGCGACCCGACTCGGTAATTGACGGCAAGAGTGTTCATCTCGCACGCAAAAAAGCCGGCGAATGTCTCGCGCTTGATTATCCCGTCGACGCCGATATAGTTGTCGGAGTGCCCGATTCAGGTATAGACGCGGCTATCGGATATGCCGAAACGTCCGGAATACCGTACGAAATCGGATTTATTAAAAATAAATATATTGCACGTACATTTATCGCCCCAAATCAGAAAATGCGCGAAAACAATGTTAAAATTAAGCTGAACCCGATACCCGATGCCGTTCGCGGCAAACGGGTAGTGCTTATTGACGACTCCATTGTCCGCGGTACGACCAGCGCGCGCATCGTTCGCCTCATGCGTGAAGCAGGAGCAAAGGAGATACATATGCGTATTTCATCTCCGCCGTTTATGAATCCATGCTACTACGGCACCGATATTGATTCGCGCGATATGTTGATTGCCTGTCATCATTCGGTTGAGGAGATAGCACAAATTGTCGGCGCAGATACACTTGGATTTCTTAAAACGGAGCGCCTCGGTGATTTGATAGGAGAAAAATGCGGCGAAGGCTACTGTGACGCCTGTTTTACGGCGCGATATGCGACCGAAATACCGGAGGATTCCGGTAAAAACCGATTTGAGTGTAAGATCAGCGAAAGGAAGAAAGATCAACATGCGTAGTTTTTCTGACAGCTACCGGGAGGCCGGAGTCAATATCGAGGCCGGTTATGAGGGCGTGCGATTGATGAAGGATCACGTCGCCCGCACCATGATCCCCGGCGTGGTCTCCGATATCGGCGGCTTTGGCGGCCTGTTCGCCCCCA
>USQH01000118.1 GCA_900556765.1 uncultured Oscillospiraceae bacterium | reverse complement strand
TGCCGCCGTTATGTACGTTAGGACAGCTAATATTGACTTCGATCAGCCCGACTATATCCTGTTCGTCCAGTTTTCTCGCAGTTTCGGCGTATTCCTCCGCCGAAAAGCCGCCTACATTTGCTATAACCTTTTTGCTGTAGTGCTTTTTCAGCTCCGGCAGTTCGTGATCAATTACGGCGTCGACACCCGGATTTTGCAGCCCTACTGAATTTATCATACCGCCGGTACATTCGGCAATTCTCGGGGTCGGGTTGCCGAAACGCGGCTCGGCGGTCGTACCTTTTATCGAAAAACTGCCCAGACAGTTGATATCGTAGATATCAGCAAATTCGTGACCGTATCCGAATGTGCCTGAAGCGGGGATGACAGGGTTGTCAAGTTCCCATCCCGACAGTGAAACACGAGTGTTTACCATATGATCTCCTCCTTCGTCAGTACCGGCCCGTCGGTACAAATGCGCTTTGCACCATACTTTGTTTTGCATGAGCAGCCCATGCAGGCGCCGAAACCGCAGCCCATTCGTTCCTCAAAGCTGTATTGACCGCTGCATCCCGATTTGCCATAAACGGCTTTCAGCATCGGCTCCGGACCGCAGGTGTATATATAGCTGTATTCCGCTTTGTCCATGGCATCTGTGACAAATCCTCTGATACCTTTGCTGCCGTCTGCGGTCGCAACAATTACCTTTGCACCGAGCGCTGAAAATTTATCTACGTAAAATATTTCATCAGCCGTGTTAAACCCCATTATAACCGTAGGGGCTTTACCTTCGTTAATAAGTTGTTTGCACAGACCGTACAGCGGCGGCACACCGACACCTCCGCCTATGAGAAGGGGAGCGTCGCCGCTTAATGACGTATTAAACCCGTTTCCGAGACCGCACAGCAAATCAAGCCGTTCACCGACTTGCATTTTCGCCATTCTTGCGGTACCGTCTCCGACAATTTTATATATCAGCGTAATGCTGTTTTCATCTCGGTCGCATACCGATATAGGCCGCCTCAGATACAGTCCGTCCAGCTTGATATTTACGAACTGTCCTGGCTTTTTTAACGCTGAAGTATCGCCGTCAAGCTGCATTTCCATGATCGTCGGTGTGAGCGGACGGTTGGAGGTGATTTTATAAAATCCTTGAGTCATATTTCTTTCTCCTCACATATCGATCGTTGAAATTTCCATAGTCATTTCCTGTAAAACGTCGAGCAATGCTTTTACTGTGTCCAGCGCCGTGAACACGGTGACGCCGTTTTCAACTGCACAGCGCCGTATTTGCTGACCGTCCGATTCAGCGCCGGATGCGCTCGGAGAATCATACGCGCGGGTGTTAATGACGTAGTTAACGTAGCCTTGGCGAATGGAGTTGAGTATTTCCTCACTGCCCTCGCTTATCTTTTTTCTGATTCTCGTTTTTATGCCGTGTCCCTTTAGGAACTGAGCCGTGCCAGCTGTTGCCTCAATGTTGAATCCCATGTTATAAAAACGGCGTATCAGCGGCAAAGCCTCGTCTTTGTCCTTGTCGGCGATAGTTACGAATACCGTGCCGTAGTTTACAACCTGCATTCCGGATGCCTGAAGCGCTTTGTAAAGTGCTCTGGTCATTTTTCTGTCATAGCCGATGGCTTCGCCGGTCGATTTCATTTCAGGTGAAAGATACGCGTCCAGTCCGCGTAGTTTGGAGAAAGAAAATGCAGGCGCTTTGACGTACCATTTTTCCTTTTTCGGTGGGCATATGGTGTCAAAGCCCTGTTTTTTCAGCGACACGCCCAGAATGGCAAGCGTGCCTATGTCGGCAAGACAGTAGCCGGTTGATTTTGACAGGAACGGCACCGTTCGCGAGGAACGCGGATTGACCTCGATAATATATACATCATCGTTTTTGTCAACTATAAACTGAATGTTATACAGTCCGATTATACCGATTCCGAGTCCCAAACGCTTGGTGTAATCGAGAATCGTATCCTCAACCTTTTTCGACAGTGTGAATGATGGATATACGCTTATTGAATCTCCTGAGTGAACACCTGTGCGTTCGACCAGCTCCATTATGCCCGGTACGAATACATCCTTGCCGTCGCATACGGCGTCGACCTCAACCTCGCGCCCGACGATGTACTTATCTACCAGTACCGGCTTGTCTTCGTCGATTTCAACCGCGGTTTTTAGATACCGTGTAAGCTGTTTCTCGTTGGCTACAATCTGCATCGCTCTGCCGCCGAGCACAAATGACGGACGAACGAGCACGGGATAGCCTATTTTGTTAGCGGCGTTGATACCGTCCTTGATATTTGTAACAGCGACGCCCTGCGGCTGTGGTATGGACAGGCTATCAAGCACTTTTTCAAACAAATCGCGGTTTTCGGCGCGCTCGATTGCTTCACAGTCTGTACCGATTATTTTTACGCCGTGCTCTTTCAGCGGTTCGGCAAGGTTGATTGCCGTTTGACCGCCGAGAGAGGCGATAACGCCCATCGGCTTTTCCAGCTCGATTATGTTCATAACATCTTCGACCGTCAGCGGCTCAAAATACAGCTTGTCGGAGCAGGTGTAATCGGTCGATACCGTTTCGGGGTTGTTGTTGATTATGATTGCCTCGTAGCCCGCCGCCTTTATCGTCATAACGGCATGAACGGTTGAGTAGTCAAATTCAACGCCCTGACCGATTCTGATCGGACCGGAGCCAAGTACTATGACCTTTTTGCGGTCGGATACGACCGATTCGTTTTCGTCGGCGTATGTGGAATAGAAGTATGGAATGTATGACTCAAATTCCGACGCGCAGGTATCTATCATTTTATAAACTGGGAATATGCCGTTTTTCTTTCTCAGTTCAAAAATGTCCCGCTCGCTCATATTCCATAGCTCGGCGACAGCCTTGTCGCAAAAGCCGTACTTTTTTGCCTCTTTCAGCGCGTCAAGATCGCCTGACGCAGCCGCAAGCTCTCGCTCAATATCGACAATGTGGCGTATTTTTTCAAGAAAGAGCATGTCTATCTGAGTCGCATCGCATATAATTCCGAGGTCAACGTTACGTCTCATCAGTTCCGCAAGGGCAAAAATACGGTCGTCTGTGCCGTCCTTTATATACGCAAGCATATCGTCGGTCGGCATATCGTCAAATTTCTTGATGTGGATATGATGTGCACCTATTTCCAGCGAGCGAATGGCTTTTAGCAAGCTTTCTTCAATCGTCCTGCCGATGCTCATGCATTCGCCGGTCGCCTTCATCTGTGTTGACAGACGGTTGTTTGCGTCTGCAAACTTGTCAAATGGAAAACGCGGCATTTTGGAGACAACGTAGTCGAGCGCAGGCTCAAAGCTGGCGGGGGTGTTGGCAATCATGATTTCGTCGAGCAGCATTCCGATTGCAATCTTTGCCGAAACGCGGGCAATGGGGTAGCCGCTCGCCTTACTTGCGAGTGCGGAAGAACGCGACACTCTGGGATTTACTTCAATAAGGTAATAATCAAACGATTGCGGATCAAGTGCAAACTGCACATTGCAGCCACCCTCTATCTTTAACTCGCGAATGATTTTTAACGCGCTGTCACGCAGTAAATGGTACTCTTTGTTGGTCAGCGTCTGGCTTGGACATACGACTATCGAGTCACCTGTGTGTATACCGACAGGATCAATGTTTTCCATGTTGCATATTGTAATAGCCGTGTCGTTTGCATCACGGATCACCTCGTACTCGATCTCTTTATAGCCCCGGATGCTCTTTTCCACCAGCACTTGATGAACCGGGGAGAGTTTAAGAGCATTTTTCATTATCTCGCGGAATTGATTTTCGTCGTCAGCGAAGCCGCCGCCTGTACCTCCTAATGTAAAAGCAGGTCGCAGCACAACAGGATAACCGATTTCATTTGCGGCTTTCAGTCCTTCGTCCATGGACTCTGCAATCACCGATGGCAGTACCGGTTCACCGATCGACTCGCACATCTCCTTGAACATCTCTCTGTCTTCTGCGCGCTCTATGCTCTCGCTTGATGTGCCGAGCAGCTCGACCTGACACTCGGCTAAAATTCCTTTTTTCTCAAGCTGCATTGCGATGTTCAGTCCGGTTTGGCCGCCGATACCCGGAACGATGGCGTCCGGACGCTCGTAGCGGATTATCTTCGCAACGTATTCAAGAGTAAGCGGTTCCA
>USQH01000117.1 GCA_900556765.1 uncultured Oscillospiraceae bacterium | reverse complement strand
AACGACCTACCCATTTAACATCATGGGCAGTGGCTGGGAGCAGTTTACTCCCAGCCTTGAAGATCTGCCGTTAAAGGGCGACACCGTTGTGGGAAATGATGTTTGGATCGGACAGAATGTGACTGTCATGCCGGGTGTTCATATTGGGGACGGTTCGATCATAGCAGCTAACTCTGTTGTCACAAAAGACATTCCGCCATATAGCATTGCTGGCGGAAACCCGTGCAAACTGATTCGCAAGCGGTTTGATGATGATTTGACCGCATATCTGCTAAACCTCAAATGGTGGGATTGGGATGCAGACAAAATTTTTAGTAATATGGAAGCATTGTGCAGCAGCGATTTAACAAAAATCAAAAACATTAAAGATTGACAAAATACGGTTTGTGCAATGATACAACAAGAAAATTTAAACGCGTGATAACGATGCACACCCTTCAATCGTAAACTGCACCTCCCTCTGAACCGCAAACTGCAACCCCTTAAATGGTTTCTATCAAAATTACGACGGACTTTTTCTGTATTATTTATTGTCTTGTGCGCTGCTTTGATAAAGTGAGCGTGACAAACCGAAATTTATACGTTTTGCACCCATAAAAGAGAAAAAAGCACAGTTGGGAAATTCCGCAACTGTGCTTTTTATGTTTAATTCAGTATACTACTGCATCCGTTGCAGTAAACCCGTCCAGAGAGTTTTCCTTGACCTGAATGCAGACATAGGTTATACCCATATCGTCAGCCGCAAAAAACTGACGCTTTGCGGCAGGAGCGACTTTCAGCCAATCTCCGGCAGCGAGAGCTACTTCAACGCCGTCAATTACCGCTTTGCCTTTGCCCGCAATAACACCATAGATTTCTTCATTGTTCTTGTGGGAGTGTACAAATGGGACACCTGCGCCGGCGGGAAGCTGATTGATGCTGACCTCTGCACCGGTCAATGCCAGTTTATCGTGAAGTTCAACACGACCTTCATTTCCAATGTTGCTTTTCGTGTAATTTGCCATGATAATAGCCTCCAAAATGTATTTGCAAGGTTGCTTGCGTACCTTTAGTTTACACTGCAACACACGCATATACAAGTACGCACATTTTTATAACTGTACATGTAAAAACAAATGTGCTATACTTGACAGAGAGGTGCATGGAAATGAAAACAAAGGATGAACTTCCGGCGTGCCCTGTGGCAACAGCCGTTGCTCTGATCGGCGGAAAATGGAAACTGCTGATCCTTCGCAACCTGAAAGCGCGTCCGTGGAGATTTAATGAGCTGCAGAGAGATTTGGACGGAATATCTCAGAAAGTATTGACTGATAGTCTGCGCCAGATGATTGACGATGGCCTTGCTTACCGACATGATTATCAGGAAATGCCACCAAGGGTCGAGTATGGGTTAACAGAACTCGGCAAAGAAATGTTGCCGATTATTGATGCCCTCGCCGATTTCGGAAACTACTACAAATCGGTCGCAAAATAGAAAAGTGTTTCTTACAACGAAAAAGCAATCAGACAACTTCCGGTTTAGCAGTGTGTTTCAAGCTCACGCTTTGTTTCGGCAGGGGTATGTAAAATAGGCCGAGAGTGCGCATTTTTCTGTAAGGAGGGCGCAATCGTAATATTGTGATACAATTTTTTTGTCAAACCGAATTTTACGGAGGAAATGTCATGTTATTCATGGTAATAGAAAAATACAAGGACAAAGAGGCAGTATATAAAAGATTCAGAGAAAAAGGACGAATGATGCCTGAGGGTGTAAGTTATGTGAACAGTTGGGTTGCAGCGGACGGAAACACCTGTTATCAAATCAACGAGGCGCAAAGCGAGGAATTATTGCAAGAATGGGCTTCTAACTGGAATGATGTTACAGATTTTGCATTTATCCCTGTTATAAGCAGTCAGGAAATGAGTGCAAAAATGGCAAAAGGCAAGTAAATTTCGGCTTATTAAACTAAAACGCATATAAAAACCAATCCCCGTACTTCCCAATGGAGGCACGGGGATTTTGCGCGTTGAAGGAATGACTGAATTGTAGTATAATTAACTCGGCAAATCGGGAATTAGGGGTAAATGCAAAATGGATAATACGAATCGTTTTGACGGTAAGAGTGAACTATATGAGAATGCAAGACCTAAATATGCCACTGAACTTTTTGAATATTTAAAAAGCACATTAAATATTCCCGTTGGGAGTGTTTTTGCGGATATCGGATCCGGCACAGGAATTTTTACCGAACAACTATTAAGCTATGGTCATAAAGTTTTTGCTGTGGAGCCAAACAGTGATATGCGTAAGAAAGCGGAAGAAAAGCTATCACGGAATGAAAACTTTATTTCTGTAAATGGCGATGATCATAATATGAACCTTCCCGACAGAAGCGTTGACTATCTGACGGCTGCGCAGGCTTTCCATTGGTTCGATCCTGAGCCGTTCAAAAAAGAATGTAAACGCGTTTTAAAGCCGGGCGGAAAAGTGATCATTATCTACAATTCCCGTGATGAAAAAGCTGATTGTACAAAAGCTCTTGAAGAACTGCGGTATAAATACAACTCAGAATTTCATGGCTTTTCAAACGGTATAAGCGATAAAAAATGCATTGCTTTCTTTGATGGTAAATGCAATATTTATCGTGCGAATAACAATCAAAAATATGATAGGCAACGCTATATTAACAGAGTACTGTCTTCTTCTTACTCTATAAATGAAAGTGATGAAAGATACCCTAAATATTTGAAAGAAATACATAGAATTTTTGATATGTTTTCAACGAATGGTTTTATAACAGTGCCTACAAATACAGTTGCCTATATTGGGGAAGTATAATTTAAAATGAACCCGAAAAACACAGCGGCAACTTCCTGCTTATCGAACTAAATCATATAAACTAAATCATATATAAAAAACCAATCCCCGTACTTCCCAATGGAGGCACGGGGATTTTGCGCGTTGAAGGAATGACTGAATTGTAGTATAATTAACTCGGCAAATCAAGAATTTGAGGTGAGGAATAAGGCCATGACATTTCAAAAAGCAAATGAAGATGATTTTGCAACCATTCAGAATTTCTATTGGAATGTAATAGATGATATTCATAAGAACAATATAAATAACGAAAACCTCGGTTGGGAAAAAGGTGTGTATCCGTCAGATGAATTTCTGCGTGATAGCCTTATAGATGGAGAACTTTACACTTTGACGAAAGACGATGTTCTGTGTGCTTGTGTGGTTCTCAATAGCGAATGTAACGAAGGATATAACGGCTGTTCTTGGAGCATGGCCTGTGAATACGACGAAGTTCTGATTCCCCATGCGCTTGCTGTGAACCCCGGCTTGCAAGGAAAAGGTATTGGCAAAATTGTTGTAGATAACATATTGAATCTTGCAAAATCCGAACACAAGAAAGCCGTGCGACTGGATGTCCTTGGTGCGTGTAAAGCGGCAGAACGCCTTTATACACGTTGTGGATTTCAGTTTGTCGAAGCTAAAAATATGTTTTATGAAGATACCGGTTGGACGGAGTATAAAATGTTCGAGCTAAACCTGTAACTTTCTGTATATCGAACTAAAACGCAAGTTTGTCAATGACTTTATTTCATGCAGTGCGTGTTGTTGAAGAAGCAACGGAAATATGCTAAAATCAACTTAACAAATCGAGAGAGTGCGGAGGCGTTACATATGTGGTTTGTATTTGCAGTGCTGTCTGCGGTATTTGCATCGCTTACTTCCATATTGGCGAAAGTCGGCATAGAAGGGGTCAACTCAAACCTTGCGACGGCTATCAGAACAGTTGTTGTTGTGATCATGGCGTGGGGAATGGTGTTTATTACGAATACGCAAGGCGGCATTTCGGGAATAAGCCGTAAAAGCTGGATATTTCTGATTCTGTCGGGCTTGGCGACCGGTGCTTCATGGCTGTGCTATTACAGAGCGTTGCAGATCGGTGATGCGTCAAAGGTTGTTCCCATTGACAAGTTAAGCGTTGTTATCACATTGATTTTGGCTTTTGTCTTTCTGCACGAGGAATTTTCGGCTAAATCTCTCATCGGATGCATTTTGATTGCCGTCGGAACGTTGGTCATGGTTTTATAATTTCCTGTTTATAAAACCGAATTAAGCTGTTTTAGGTCATACACCGACCTGCCGAAAATATAACGAGTATGTCCTCTTTACAAAAAGACCGCCGTAATTCTTATAGAATCACGGCGGTCTTGCTGTTGCCTTTTGCTGCATTAAAAAACACGGTCGCTATT
>USQH01000116.1 GCA_900556765.1 uncultured Oscillospiraceae bacterium | reverse complement strand
TGGCTGCATATCGGTGGGAAAGCCGGGATGCGGCATGGTTTTTATATTGCACTTGTGGATGACGCCGTTACTGCGTACACGCAGCGCGTCGTCAAGATCGTCAATTCTTGCACCCATTTCTATCAGTTTTGCGGTGATCGATTCCAAATGCTTTGGTATAACATTTTTTATTACAACGTCACCTGCAGCTGCAACGACCGCCGCCATATATGTGCCGGCTTCGATTTGGTCGGGAATTATGCTGTATGTTGTTCCTGAAAGGCGGTCGACTCCGCGAATTTTAATTGTATCCGTTCCGGCTCCGCGTATATCAGCGCCCATTGAAAGGAGGAAGTTTGCAAGATCTACTATGTGAGGTTCTTTTGCGGCATTCTCAATAATAGTGAGGCCTTTTGCTTTTACTGCCGCGAGCATGATGTTGACGGTTGCGCCGACCGATACTACATCAAGATAAATCTGACTGCCGACCAATTTTTCAGCGGAAATGTCCACCATACCGTCCGAAATTACGACCTTTGAACCGAGCATTTCAAATCCTTTTATATGCTGGTCAATGGGCCGCACGCCGAAATCGCATCCGCCGGGAGGAGCAACCTTTGCTTTTGAAAAACGGCCGAGCATAGCTCCCATAAGATAACTGCTTGCGCGCAACTTTTTGCTTTTTTCGGCAGGAACAATGTATGAGGATATCGTGGTTGAGTCAATTTCGATAGCGGAGCTGCTGATACGTCTGACGCCCGCGCCGAGTTCGGCAAGGATATTTATCAGCTCGTTAACGTCGCTGATGTCGGGTAAATTCTCAATACGACATATGCCGTCGGAAAGGATAGCTGCCGGAATAATCGCAACAGCTGCATTTTTCGCGCCGCTGATGCTAATTTCACCGCTGAGGCGATGTTTGCCGTTGATGACCAGCTTTTCCAAATTTCGCACCCCTAATACTACAATTTGTTGTTACCTGATTTTCAGCATACTAAAACATTGTACCATAGATGAAATGAAAATCAATCTTTTTTTATTTTTTCTTTGCCCAAGAGTCCTTCAGAGCAACCGTACGGTTGAATATCGGATGCTCGGCGGTTGACTCCTTATCAGCGCAGAAGTAACCCTGGCGCATAAACTGAAATTTGTCGCCGGCCTTTGCCGAGGCCAAATCTTTTTCTATCTTGCATCCGTTCAGAACGGTCAGCGATTCGGGGTTGATATTCGAGCAGAATTCGCCGTTTGTCTCTTCGTCTGACGGATTTTCGACCAAGAACAGACGATCATACAGATTAACTGTAGCATCACAGCTGTTTTCTTTGCTAACCCAGTGGATTGTACCTTTAACCTTTCTTCCGTCCGGTGCATTGCCGCCCTTAGTCTCCGGATCGTATGTGCAGTGAATTTTTGTTATATTGCCGTTTTCGTCTTTTTCACAGAATACATACTTAATAAAATATGCGCCCTTAAGTCTGACCTCGCGTTCGGGGCAGAGGCGGAAGTATCCTTTCGGCGGTTCTTCACAGAAGTCGTCCGATTCAATGAAAATATGCTTTGAAAAATAGGTTTTGCGCGTGCCATCCTCCGGCTTGTTGGGATTGACCTCTACCTCGATTTCTTCGATAAGATCGTCGGGATAATTGTCAATAACGAGCTCAACGGGGCGCAGAACTGTCATAGCGCGCTCCGCGTTCATGTTAAGATTGTCGCGTACGCATGACTCAAGAAGCGCCATGTCAATGACGCTGAAAGCTTTCGATACTCCGATCTTTTCGCAAAAGTCGCGTATTGCCTCTGCCGGATATCCGCGGCGTCTCATTCCGCAGATAGTTGCCATTCTCGGATCGTCCCATCCGCTTACAAGGCCGTCATTTACGAGCTTTAAGCAGCGCCTTTTGCTGGTCAAAGTGTAATTTACGTTCATGCGTGCAAATTCGATCTGACGCGGCGGCGTAGGAATATCGCACTGTTCCAGAAACCAGTTGTAAAGGGGTCTGTGGTTTTCAAATTCAAGCGAGCAAAGGGAGTGGGTAACACCTTCCTTTGCGTCGGATAAAGGATGAGCCATGTCATACATCGGATATACTACCCATTTGTCACCAGCGCGGTGGTGCGGAACTTTCATTATACGGTAAATGACCGGATCGCGCATATTCAAATTCGGCGAAGACATATCGATTTTGGCACGCAGCACTTTTTCGCCGTTTTCAAATTCGCCCTTAGTCATACGCTCGAATAAATCAAGATTTTCTTCTACCGAACGATCGCGGTAGGGACTGTTTTTGCCCGGTTCCGTGAGAGTGCCGCGATATTCGCGCATTTCATCGGCTGAAAGGTCGCAGACATAAGCCTTGCCTTTTTTAATCAGTTTAATTGCACATTCATAAATAAAATCAAAATAATCGGAAGCATACAAAACCTTGTCCCATTCAAAGCCGAGCCATTCGATATCCTCTTTGATTGAGTCAACGTATTCAACATCCTCTTTGGATGGGTTGGTGTCATCCAGTCTTAGGTTGCATTTGCCGCCGAATTTTTCGGCAATACCGAAGTCAATGCAAATGGCTTTTGCGTGACCTATATGAAGATAACCGTTCGGCTCCGGCGGAAAACGTGTTTGAACGCAGTTGTAAACGCCGTTTTTGAGATCTTCTTTAACAAATTCTTCGATAAAATTTCCCTGTTCTTTAATTACTTCTTCCATTATTACACCTCTTCAAAATGAGCGATCGCTTTGTTAATACGCTCGTGAACGCGTTGTTCGCCGAGCAGCGACATGATCGAGCAAAGGTCGGGACTGTTTTGTCTGCCCGTGACGGCAACGCGTATAATTGTAGCGGCATCGCCGACATGCCCCTTGAATTTTTCGGGGTCTTTTTTATATTCCTTAACTTCGGAGCAAAAACCGCACTGCGGACATATCTCCTTAATGCGGGCAAACCATGCGTCTTTGTCGTCGCTTGGATCATAAACCTTGCCGTATGCTTTCAAAACAGCCGCCGCATCATTATTATTCAGCTTTTCCGGCAATTCATAATCATTATTGTACAGCTCGTCGTAAAAATATGCGGCGTACTGCTTTGCGTCGCTCCATTTGGCAATATCTTTACGTGGCTTAGGAGTGTCACGGTCGATTGAAAATACGGCTTCTGCGTAATCGCGGTCATGCGTAAGGAGCTCATAAAATTCACGGTCGTATTTTTCCGACCATGCGATAAGTTCATCTACCACACGCTTTGCGGGCATCTTTGAAATAACGTTTTTGCTGACATCATTTAGCTTTGCAATATCAAACAAAGCGCCCGAAACGCTCATTTTCTTTAAATTCAGTTTAAATTGGCTGTTGTCGGCATTAGGGTTAGCGCGGCGCCAGTCCTCGAAATCGGAGTTGGCAATGGTAAGCAGATATTCGGTTACCGAATCGGCAGGATAACCCTGCTCGGCGTAGAAGTGAACGGCAGCTTCGGGGTCTTTTCTTTTTGACAGCTTACGCTTTGAGCCGTTTTCTTCTTTCATAATAGGGGAGACATGGCAGTATTTCGGTACCTTAAAGCCAAGCAGCTTGAACAGCTGAATGTGTTTCGGAACCGATGAGATCCACTCGTCGCCGCGTATGACATGAGTTGTTCTCATTAAGTGATCGTCAACAGCGTGAGCGAAGTGGTAGGTCGGAATTCCGTCGGATTTAAGCAATACGAAATCCTCGTCGTTTTCGGGGATCTCGAGCTTGCCCTTGACAAGATCGGTAAAGGGCGTTTTCTTTTCGGGGTCGCCGTCGGCAAGAATGCGCAGCACGAACCTGTTGCCCGCGGCAAGATTACGCTCAACATCCTCTATCGTGAATTCGCGCAGACGTCTCATCGCCGCCTTTTGCTCGGCTTCGGTCTCCTCGGTCCACTCGCGTGATTTTACCTCCGCCTTTTTATCGACCGCCTCAAGCGCACGCAGCTCCTCTTCGGTCGTAAAGCAGGGGTACGCCTTGCCCTCGGAGACAAGTTTTTTTGCATATACGTGATAGATATCCCCGCGCAGGCTCTGCTTGTAGGGGCCGTAATCGCCGCGGTCGATTATCTCGCCGTTCTCTCCTATCGCGGCGCCCTCGTCAAAGCGGATACCGTAGCGTGCCAGCGTGTTGATAAGCCCCTCGGCGGCACCGGGGACCTCACGCTTCGCGTCGGTGTCCTCTATGCGGAGATAAAACACGCCGCCAGACTGGTGCGCAAGCCTTTCGCCCACCATGGTCTGATATACACCGCCGATGTGAACGAACCCCGTGGGGCTGGGCGCAAA
>USQH01000115.1 GCA_900556765.1 uncultured Oscillospiraceae bacterium | reverse complement strand
TAACGCCGCGTCCGATAACGGAATTATATACCTCTCCGTATATATCCGTACCTTCACCGATGATACTGCGCTCCACCACACTGTCTTCAGAAAAATACTGTGGCGGCTGGATTTCGCTGCTGGTATAAATTTTCCAGTATTCCTCATACAGGTTAAATTCCGGCACAATATCAATCAGCTCCATGTTGGCTTCCCAATAGGAGTTCAGGGTTCCGACATCCTTCCAGTAACCGGTAAATTCATAGGCATAAAGGGGTGAACCCTTCTCATGGCAATAAGGAATCACATGTTTTCCAAAATCCAGCGCCGGCTGGTCTGCCATGGCAATCAGGGCTTCCTTTAAGGTTTTCCAGTTAAATATGTAAATTCCCATGCTGGCGAGATTGCTTCTGGGATGCTCCGGCTTCTCCTCAAACTCGGTAATCCGGCGGTTTTCATCCGCAATCATAATACCGAAACGGCTTGCCTCCTCCATAGGCACCTCCAAAACGGCGATGGTGCAGTCGGCGTTGGCCTCGCGGTGGGCCTTTATCATGCGGGAGTAGTCCATTTTGTAAATATGGTCGCCCGACAGGATGAGCACATACTCGGGATCGAAACGGTCAATGAACTGGATATTCTGATAAATCGCGTTTGCGGTGCCCTTGTACCAGTTGGTGCCGCTGATCTGCTGATACGGTGGGAGCAGATGTACTCCTCCGTGACTGCGGTCAAGGTCCCACGGCTCACCGGAACCGATATAGTCGTTCAGCACCAGCGGCTGATACTGGGTCAGCACGCCCACCGTGTCGATGCCTGAGTTTATGCAGTTTGACAGCGGAAAGTCGATAATACGGTATTTGCCGCCGTACGGTACGGCGGGCTTTGCCATGTTTCGCGTAAGCACGCCCAGGCGGCTTCCCTGACCGCCCGCGAGCAGCATGGCTACACATTCGGTTTTTGCCTTCATCTATGTCATTCCTTTCTTTATCTCAAGGATTTTTGTCGTTACAGATTGGTTTTGCGAATACAAAAATTGCTTTTCACCGAAACCGGCGGATTATTTGTCGGTCTTTTCGGGCAGCAGCGGACGGCTGCGTCTGCGCGGAGGTTCGTTGACGAGGTAGAGGGTGCTGAGCGCCGGCAGTGTCAGGCTGATCGAATGATCCAGCCCGTGCATCGGTTCGTCTTCCACCTTGAACGAGCGTATGCCGCGTTCTTTCAGTATGCCGTCACCGCCGAACTCCGCGGCGTCAGTGTCGAGCACCACTTTATACCTGCCGTCACGCGGCACGCCTATGCGGTAATTTTCGCGCGTAACGGGAACAAAGTTGCACACGCAGATGACTTCTTTGCCCGACTTGTCGATGCGGCGGAAAGAAATGATGCTCTGCGCGGTGTCGTCGGCGGCTATCCACTTGAAGCCCTCCCACGAGTAGTCGATTTCCCAAAAAGCGGGCGTTTTCAGATAGAATTTGTTAATTTCGCGCGTACAGCTCTGCATTTGCGCGTGGCGCTCGTATTCGAGCAGCATCCAGTCCAGCTCACTTTGGTAATCCCACTCCTTGAACTGGGCAAATTCCTGACCCATAAAGAGCAGCTTTTTGCCGGGATGCGCCATCATAAACGCCAAAAATGTGCGCATATTTTTAAATTTGTCGTTGTACTCGCCCGGCATCTTTTCGATCAGCGAGCATTTGCCGTGCACCACCTCGTCGTGCGAGATGGGCAGTACAAAATTCTCGGAAAAGGCGTAGAACAGCGAAAATGTGAGCAGATTGTGATTATCCTTTCGAAAAAGCGGATCAAGCGACATATAGCGCAGAATGTCGTTCATCCAGCCCATGTTCCACTTGAAATTGAAGCCCAGTCCGCCGACATCGACCGGCTTTGTGACCAGCGGCCACGCCGTCGATTCCTCGGCGGTCATCATGGCGTAGGGGAAACGGGAGAAAACGGTGGTATTCAGGCGGCGGATAAAGTCGACCGCCTCCAAATTTTCCTTGCCGCCGTAGCGGTTGGGTATCCACTCGCCGTCCTTGCGGTTATAGTCGAGATAGAGCATCGACGCGACGGCGTCAACGCGCAGTCCGTCGATATGGTACTCCTCAAACCAGTAGACTGCGTTGGAGACGAGAAAGCTGTTGACTTCGCCCCTGCCGTAATCAAATACGGCGGTTCCCCATTCCTTGTGCTCGCCCTTGCGCGGATCGGCGTATTCATAGCAGTGCGAGCCGTCGTACTGATAAAGTCCGTGCGCGTCCTTCGGGAAATGCGCGGGCACCCAGTCCAAAATGACGCCTATGCCGTTTTGGTGACAGATATCCACGAATTTCATAAAATCCTTTGCCGTGCCGTAGCGCGAGGTCGGGGAATAGTATCCCGTCACCTGATAGCCCCACGAGCCGTCATACGGGTACTCCGAAATGGGCATTAAGTCGATGTAATTGTAGCCCATGTCCTTTACATACTCGCACAGCTCATGCGCCAGCTTTTCGTAGTCGAACATATTCTCGTCCTCAAAGCGGCGCCAGGAGGCAGCATGTACCTCGTAAATATTGATCGGCGCGGAGTATACGTTGAGCGCATCGCGCTTTGCACACCAGCGCTGGTCGTGCCATTTGTATCCGCCGATGTCGTAGAATTTGGACGACGTGCCGGGGCGCGTCTCGCTGTGAAAAGCGTACGGGTCGGCGCGCATCATGACCGTGCCGTCGGCGGCGGTAACGGCGTACTTGTAGTTATCAAAGCACTTGACGCCTTTTACCCTGCATTCGAAAATGCCGCCGTCGCTGATACGGGTCATGCCCGTGTCCGATCCGTCCCAGTTGTTAAAATCGCCGACAACGCAGACGGCTTTTGCGTTCGGCGCCCACACGCGGAAAACGGTATCGTCGCCGTCGGCGTGCGCTCCCATGTATTTATAAGCGTCGGCAAGACTGCCTTCGTGAAATGATTTGATAAAATCCGTTACGTTCGCCATCGTTCAACTCTCCTTAATTTATATTATGTCCGTTTATAATAAATACCGATAGTATGTCCAAATTACACTTACTAAATATAATATAGCAAAACACTTGTTCTATTTCAAGGCTTTTTTCGTGTTTTTTGAATAGATGACAGAATATTTTATTGCATAAGATTGTGTAATATTCACAAAATTTTGAGCATTTTTGATACTAACCCCCCTTGTTTTCAAACAAATCCGCCGAACTTCGTCACATTTTTCACATATTTAGTACCGAAAATTTGATTTTTATTACAATTTTGCGGTTTTCATCCGTATCGGGAAAATGTATTAAGACAAAAAACATTCCGTAAAATGTTTTCGCTGTAACGGGAAATATACATATATATGGAATAAAAGTCCGCCCTTTTGTCAAACATAAATGACAGAAAGGCGGTGCTTTTTATGCTTCGCGGAGTATCAAAGCAAATAATTGAGATAAACGAGACGGGCAACGAATTTTTCGAGCGCGCCGTGCTGTACGTTCGGCGCGACTATGCCGATATGCCTGCCGAACGGCTTACCGGCGCGGCGATGAAAATGCTTGCCGGCATGGATTCACCGCCGGCGTCGGGCGTGGGCAATCAAGCGCCCCGCGCCAAACGGCGCCGCATGCCGCCGAGCGGCAAGGGCAAATTCAATTTCAAACGGCTGTTTGCGATCATCGCCTATCCGCTGCTTGCCGCAGTCGTGTTTCTGATCGCGCGCGCTTTTTAGCGGCGGCGCTTCTGACAAAGGAAAATTCGACGAAACCGCCCGACGCGCGCATTGTCAGCAGGTATACTGCCGCGGCGATGAGCGCTCCGAGTACCAGTATGACCACATCGGGCGCGGCGATGAAGCGCATCACGCCGCCCGCCGACGCGCACGAAACGGCGGCGCAGACCGCCGGACGCACAAACCATCCGACCGCGTCGATGCCCATTTCCGCCGTGCGGAGCAGACGCCCGATGCACAGGGTGGATGTCAGCACGTTGGAGACCACCATGACGGTCAGAAATCCCGACATTCCCGACATCGGTACAATGGCGTAAATGAGCCCGATACGCACCGCCGAATCGGCGACGTTGTACCAAAACAGCGAATTTTGCTGGTCAAGCCCCTTCAAAATGCCGTCGGTGACACTCTCCAGATACATCAGCGGAACCAGCGGCGCAAGACAGCGCAGTAGTACCCCGACCTCCTCGGAGCGGTAGACAGCCACGCCGATCTCTCGTGAAAAAACGAGGAAAACACCCGCGATCAGCATTGACAGCTCGCTGGTGATGCATATGGTCTTTTTCGCCGCCGAACGTATGCCCTCGCGGTCGCCGGATG
>USQH01000114.1 GCA_900556765.1 uncultured Oscillospiraceae bacterium | reverse complement strand
CGAGCATTCTCCGTCAAAAGAGACCAAAAAAATTTACAAGTATGCCATGGACGGCGCAATCGAAGGCTTGAAAGACAAGGAGAAAGCTTTGTATAAAAAAGCGGACGAAATTGCCGCCAATACCGCAAAAAGGCTGAAAAAAGGTCTTGAGGTTAATTCTCCGTCGCGCGTTGTGCGAAGAATATTCTGGTCTGTCGGTGAGGGCGGAATACTCGGCCTGAAAGACAAGGAAAAAGAATTGTACACCACATCGGCGCGCCTCGCTTCAGGTGTTGCAAAGAATTTGAACATTCAGCGCCCGGCGTTTAATGTAAGCTTCGGGTCGATTGCGGCGGCGCAGGCACGCGCCAACCGAATTGCTTCGTCAATCAACAATACGACCAACTACACCACCAGCACCGATTATTCACAGCATGATTACGGCATTCATGTTGACCGCGTTGTGGTTAACGGAAGCGAGTCGGATGCATACCGGTGGCTTGAACAAGTGGAATATCAGCGTCAGCTTCAGGCACGTGCAAGGGGGGCAAGATAATGGATGACAAATGGCCGTGGATTGAGTTCAAGGGACGACGATCCACAGATATAGCCGGATTGGTGGTAACGTCTTTACCGCCTCCGGCAAAAGCCGCACAACGACGTACTGCTACAACGGTATCCGGTCGGGACGGAGTTTTGAACATACTCGACAATTCGGCGGAGCCGATCTCTCAGCCGGTCACGTTGTTCGCGTACAATCGTGCCGCGGCCGACGCGGTGACCGAGTGGCTTTCCGGCAGCGGAGATTTGATACTGTCGACATATCCCGATCGAGTTTACAGCGCCACGGTGTTTGATGCGTATTCATGGACCGAGGATACAGACATCTATGATACATTTACCGCAACGGTTATATTCTCCGCCCATCCGTATCCGCGATGTGATGTCGCAGCGGAATACACAGTCCCGAGCGGCGACGCACTTATTATCCGCAACAACCATAATGCCGACGCATACCCATTAATTACGGTTATCCGCACGGTGGACGATGTGCCGATAACGCTGTCGGTCGGTACGCTGGATGTGCTAAATGTTACGGACGGTGGAGTGGACACGGTCGTTATCGACTGCGATATCATGGAGTGTTACGACGGCAGCCGCACGCAGATCAACGAATACTGCCGAGAATACCCCGTATTCGCCTCCGGCAAGGAATACACGATACGCGTCAGCGGCGGAACTGCCTACATACTGCCGCGCTGGAGGTGCAGAGCATGAGCACTGTAAGCGACACGCTATCATGCAAACGTGTCAGCGGCACAAACAAATTTAAAATGTATGTCAAGTACACCATAACATCACATCCCGAAACGAGGTCATGGGACATCACTGCCGAGCTGTGGGGTGCGCGTACGAACAAAGGCTATGTGACACAAGGTCACGGTAAATTCTCGCTCGGGCTGAACGGCGACAAAAACACTGTTTCTAACAAGGCGTATACATTCAGGGACGACCCCGTGAAAGTCCTTACCCATTCGGCCACTATATCCGAGACATCGTCCGGCAGCGGCAAATGTAGGTTTACCGTTACCGCCGTAGGTGCAAGCTTTGAATTTTCGCTTGATGCAAATGTCGCGCTGCCGATTGTTGACGTTACGCCGCCGGAGCTGTCCGCATGGATATCCGGCGTAAGCACCAGCGGCGCGACCGTAAATGCACAGGCATCGCACCCGACATATGATTTAGCAACAGTCGAATACTATTTGGACGATGTTTTGCAGTCAACTGCAACACCGACCGGCAATACATACACGGGCGCTGCACTGTTTACCGACGTATCGCCGCAAACTACGCACATAGCGAAAGTGATTGTAACCTCCGGCAACGGCATGACCGAAACTGTAGAGCTGGCATTTGTCACGGAGTATGTTCCTGCAACCGGAGTGACGGCCGATCCGATCGCGCTTACCGTTAATGAGACTAAGCAAGCTACATATGATTTAGCTCCGACGGACTCGAACGAGCTGCCGCATTACACTGTTTTAAATTCAAAGATTGCCACCGTTGACAGTCTCGGCTATGTTACGGGTCATAAGATCGGCGCGACCACGCTCACGATTGCGTTTGACAGCGTGTCGGTAGATGTTACGGTCACCGTTACGCGCGCCACGTACTATGATCGCTCACAGCGTACCTACATTCGGGCGTTTGACAGCCGCGAAAGCAAGTTCAACACAGGCGGCCTCGGCACTCTGATGCCAACGGTATGCAAAATCACTGAAAAGTTGAACGGTGACTATTCGCTGACGCTGGAACACCCGCGCGATCCATACGGCAAGTATCTGCGGTTGCAAACGCAGAACATTATTGAATGTCCTACGCCGCGCGGCATGGATCTTTTCCGTATAAAGAAAACCGACGACACCGATCCCGACAAGATTGTTGTCAACGCGGAGCATCTGACATATGACGCGATAGACAATTTGTGCCGCAACTGCAAGCCGAAAAATGTAACCGGAATAGACGCAGCGGCTCAGCTGCAAAAAAGTCTCGTCTATTCGTCGGACATAGCCATATCGTCGGATATAAAGACTAAAGGCACTGCCGAATGGGATATGATAAATCCCTCGGCGGCATTGCTCGGCACCGATGAAAAATCATTTGTAAGCATCTTCGGCGGCGAGGCATATCGATACAGAGACACTTTAACCATGCGACAGCGTATCGGTTCGGACAATGCGTTTATTATTCGGTATCGCAAAAACACATCATCGGCCCGCATGACGACCGATGACAGCAAAGTCGTAACAAGACTTTACCTATCCGGTCAAGACTCGGAAAGCAAAGTTTTAATGCTTGATTCGCCGGTCGATGCAGATAACATCAACGATTTTCCACACCCTATATGCGAATATCGTACATTCAGTGACATCAGAGTCGGCAAAAAAGATTCCGACGGCAAGATCGTTTACAAAAATGCCGCAGCGGTTAAAAAAGCGCTTAAGGAAAAAGGGCTCTCGCTGTTTGCCGAAGGTCTTAACAAACCGAGCTGACAGTCAATCTGGTAATGATTGAGGAAACGGCCGAGTTCAGCGATTACAAGGCATTACTTCTTATAGGACTTGGAGACGCAGGGAAATGCGTGCTTCGCGACGGTACAAGCGTTGATTTACGCATGACTGAGTACACCTACGATGCAATTGCTCGCAAATATTTGTCTGTTACCCTCGGAGATACCCGCGAAACACTCATAGACTACATTAACAAAGGAGCAAAGTGAACAATGCAAGCTAATCCGCAGAAAATTAAATTGGACATGACGTCCAAAGCCACAGCTACCGCACAGGTCGTGCGCGTAATGCGCTATGACAGCAAAAGCCGGCCGGTGTCCGCATCAATATACGATGACGGCGCTTTTCGAGACGACCTGAATGTCGACAATGCGCGGTTATATATTGAAAGCCTGAGCGATGCGCCGCCGACTTATGTAGAAAGCATTGCGATAGTATCAGGTATCGCAGATTTCACGATACCTCAGTCAGCGACACTAACCGCCGGTATAATGCGCGCCGAGCTTCGTGTGGTTGATAGCGCAAGCAGTCAGGTCATAACGTCAATGCCGTTTGTCATTGAATGTATCCGGTCGGTTTATTCCGATGATGCCGTGATGGGCACCGATAACGGCGATGTGCTTGTTAATACTGTCGCTAAGGCTACCGAAAGTGCTAAAAAAGCCGCGCTGTTGGCAGCGGCGGCTAACTTATCGGATCAAAATAGCAGAGAAAACGCAGAGTCGGCAAGTGCTTCGGCACAGGCAGCGGCAGAAAGCGCAGCACAAGCGGCGGAGTCGGTCGACAGCAATGCGGTCAAGTTTTCCACCGAGCAGGAGCTGAGCGATGAGCAGAAAGTAGTCGCGCGAAAAAACATAGGAGCAGTAGATGAGGAAAGAGCCTGTGATTTAGCCAGTAAAATAGCCAACAATGCACTCAACGTTGAAATCTTCTTGCGAGCAGTAATGTATACACAAAATCAAATGCTTAATAGCGAGCAGAAAGCGCAGGCACGTTCAAATATCGGAGCAGTAGGCACGAATAGTGTCTCAACTACAACCAGTGTACAGTATCCTGATGAAATGATTCCTACAGTAGGTGCTGTGATGACGTTTGCTTATAATTTACTTAACGGTAACGCGGTTAAGTACTCGTTGGCGCAGAAACTGAGCGACGAACAAAAAAACACAGCCCGCGAAAACATCGGAGCTGTCGCGGCTGATAACGTGGTGTTCACGAAATCCGACAAGCCGGAAGCCGAGGAATCCGAGCTGATATATTCGATAGCCGGTATACAGAACCTTTTATGCAGAAACGCGGTGTTGAGTACAATTGACCAGTCTGCGTCCGAAGTCGCAAATTGGACGGACGCAAAAAAAGCGCAGGCTCGCAAAAACATGGATG
>USQH01000113.1 GCA_900556765.1 uncultured Oscillospiraceae bacterium | reverse complement strand
AGTTGAATTTATCCTCGTTTTTAAAACTGATGTCGGTCAGTCTGCCCTTGTCGTCCTCTGTCGTTTCAATGAACTTGTCGCATACGAGGTGCTTTGAACCGACTGCGGCGGAGATGATGCCCTCGCGAACGACCGGCTCGGTGACATTTTCGCCCGGCAGAACGACCGCCACGAAAAGGCAATCTCTGCCGTCGACGGCGATCATTCCGTGCGGAGTGGACGAGTTGTAGTAAATGCTGTCGCCCTCGCTCAGATATTCGATGTGATCACCGACCTGAACTTT
The DNA here is from genome assembly GCA_900556765.1 of uncultured Oscillospiraceae bacterium. Taxonomy (GTDB): domain Bacteria; phylum Bacillota; class Clostridia; order Oscillospirales; family Acutalibacteraceae; genus UMGS1976. Next base: position 4,243 of record USQH01000113.1, on the reverse strand, counting down.
AAGGCGTCCGCTCATGATAAAGTCAAATTCCTGTCCGGAGTGGGTGGTCAGGTGAATTGGTTTATCCTGCTGATCGTGCTGGAATTCGTATTTAACCCAGTACGGCTCGGCGATCTTTTTACGGAAAAGGGGAGCAAGGTTTTGTATCTCGATGCCGTTTTCCTTTGCCGTGTCCTGCCCCTCGCCCTTGCGCGTGACGGTGTAGGATGAAAGGTGAGCGCTTTGACCTTCGAGCAGGTCGGTAATGCCGATGCCGAAAGCAAGAGCACATTTGTGTATAAAGGTGAAAGGAAAGTCGAGCTTACCGGCTTCATACTGCTCATATTCGTCAACTGTGACGCCTGTTTTCTCAGCCATTTCATTTACCGAAATGCCGACAATTTCGCGCATTTCACGGATTCGCAGTGCCACCTCGATAAGTTTGTCTGTTGATACGGTTGTCATTGTCATTACCTCCCGGTTAAATTTCGGTATAAAATAAAAAAATCCGTCTCAAAGCTGATTTCTTGCTTTGAGACGGATGATAATGCATTTTATCATTCGCGGTACCACTCAAATTGCGGTTTCGTAAAAGAAGACCACCACTCTCGAAGTCTGACAACTTCTATGCATTCACGCAGCAATCACGGGAAGCGTCTACTTGCGGCGAAAAACGCCTGCTTTCGGACTTCCGGCTCGGAAGGGATGGGTCAATTGAAGTTTTTGCTGCCGCCTTTACACCGACCGGCGGCTCTCTGTGAGCGGTCGAACTTCGGACCGTCTTCGTCATAGCCTTTGAATATTTAATTGCTCTCAATATACCACGCGTTACTTATTTTGTCAAGCCGTATTTTAAAAATATTTTTGCTCGGTTTCTAAGCTTATTTTATGCTATTGCAAAACGCGGCGTGATTGGGTATAATCAATATAATATGGAATTGTTAATTATATGTAATAAATAAAGTTAAGAGGTAGAGCAATTATGCGTATCGTCGTAAAGGTCGGCACTTCGACCTTGACACATCAGACCGGTCATATAAATATTCGCCGAGTGGAAAAGCTGTGCCGCGTGCTGAGTGACCTGAAAAATGCAGGCCACGAAATAATTTTGGTTTCGTCCGGCGCAATCGGCATGGGCGTCGGCAAACTGTCGCTCAAGGAGCGCCCGACCGATATTCCGACCAAGCAGGCGGCAGCAGCAGTCGGCCAGTGCGAACTGATGTACATATATGATAAGCAGTTTTCCGAGTACAATCACATGATAGCGCAGCTTCTTATCACGCGATACGATGTGGAGAACGAGGTCAATCATCAAAACTTTAAAAATACATTGTCGCGCCTGCTTGAATTCGGCGTGCTTCCTGTTATAAACGAAAATGATACTATTTCCACCGAGGAGATCGTCATCGGTGATAATGACACGCTCGGCGCTGTTGTCGCCGTCAGTACCTGCGCCGATATGCTTGTACTGCTCACCGATATTGACGGACTCTATACCTCCGATCCGCATATCGATCCCGATGCGGAGCTTATCAACGTCGTTAAGGAGCTGACGCCCGAAATAATGGAGCTTGGCAAAGGACGCGGCACCGCTCTCGGTACCGGCGGAATGAAAACCAAACTGCACGCGGCATCTATTGCCGGCGAGGAGGGCATTTCCACCGTTATTGCCAACGGAACAAATCCCGAAATATTATACGATATAGTTGCCGGCGAGCCGGTCGGCACGCTGATAAAAGGAAAGGGGTCTATCGAATGAGAACTACTGCTGATATTCTTGCCGCAGCGAAGTCGGTAAAGCCGTTTATCGGATGCCTTTCGACAGATCAAAAAAATCACGCGATAGCGACGATGGCGGACAGTCTGCTTGCCGCCGAGAAAGAGATACTTGACGCAAATCTGCTCGATCTTAATGCCGCGCGCGGAACTGTTTCTGATGTTATGCTCGACCGCCTTTCGCTTACACACGAGCGGCTGACGGCTATGGCTGACGGAATGAGGGCTGTTGCGGCTCTGCCCGATCCTGTCGGTCGTGTGCTTGACAGGCACGTCCGCGAAAACGGATTGACAATTGAAAAAGCATCGGTGCCGATGGGTGTCGTTGCAATAATTTACGAAAGCCGTCCGAATGTCACGTCTGACGCGGCTGTGCTTGCGTTTAAGAGCGGAAACGTCTGTGTACTGCGCGGAGGAAAAGAGGCTTTCCGCACCTCGTCGTCTATCGTAGCGGCACTGCGCCGCGGTCTTGAGACTGAGGGACTGCCCGCTGACCTCATTAACATTGTTGAAGACACCTCGCGCGCGAGCGCTAACGAGCTTATGACGGCAGTGGGCTATGTCGACCTGCTCATTCCTCGCGGCGGAAAGGGGCTTATTTCCGCCTGCGTCGCCAATGCGAAGGTGCCGTGTATTGAAACGGGAACAGGAATTTGTACCGTGTATGTCGACGGCTCAGCCGATCTTGATATAGCGCTTAATATTGTCGATAACGCAAAAACCAGCCGCCCGTCGGTATGTAACGCGTGTGAGACCTGCCTTGTTGACCGCGGCGTGGCTGACAGCTTTCTGCCCATGCTTAAAAAGCGGCTTGTGGACGACCGTATCGCTGCGGGCAAACAGCCTGTTGAACTGCGCCTTTGCAAATCGGCAGCGAAAATAATAGACGGTACGCCTGCAAGCGACGCTGATTTTGACACCGAGTTTCTCGATTACATTCTTGCCGTCAAGGTGGTTGACAGCGTAAAGGCGGCTGTTGAGCACATCGCACTTCACTCGACCGGTCACAGCGAATCGATCATCACATCCGACGACCGAGCCGCCGCCTACTTCACTTCGGCTGTCGATTCTGCGGCGGTATATGTTAATGCGTCGACCCGTTTTACCGACGGCGGCGAATTCGGGCTCGGCTGTGAAATGGGTATTTCGACGCAGAAGCTGCACGCACGCGGCCCGATGGGACTTTGTGAATTGACGACCTATAAGTATATTGTAAAAGGCAGCGGTCAGATCAGATAGGGGAGAAGAAAATGAAGTATACTTTCGGATTTATCGGCGTAGGAAATATGGGCGGAGCGCTTGCCTGCGCGGCAAAACGCGACGGCGAACCCTTTTCGGCTCTGCTTGCCGATCTGGATACGGCTCACGCGTCGTCACTTGCCGAAAAGCTCGGTTGCGACAGCGGAAGCTCTGCGGACGCGGCGCAAAATGCAAAATATATTTTTCTCGGTGTTAAGCCGCAGGTCATGGAGGATATGCTGAGCGAGATATCACCGATACTTGCCGCGCGAAAGGATCGTTTCGTGCTTGTTACCATGGCGGCAGGGCTGGCGATGGAAAAGATATCTACGATGTCGGGCGGCAAATATCCGATCATACGCATTATGCCGAATGTAGCCGCGTCGGTCGGCGAGGCAATGATTTTGTGCGCCGCAAACCAACTTGTAACTGCCGAGGAGACCGACGAGTTTATGCGACTTATGTCCGGTGCCGGACGCATTGATATGCTGGATGAAAAGCTGTTTGACGCCGGCTGTGCTTTGTCGGGCAGCGGCCCCGCATATGTTTTTATGTTTATGGAAGCGCTTGCGGACGGCGGCGTCGCCTGCGGATTGCCGCGCACAAAAGCGCTCGAATATGCCGCGCAGACGCTTATCGGTTCGGCGAAGCTTATGCTTCAAAGCGGCCGGCATCCCGGAGAACTGAAGGACGCTGTGTGCAGTCCTGCCGGAACGACCGTCGCCGGAGTTGCCGCGCTTGAAAACGACGGCTTCCGCGCCGCCGCAATCGACGCTGTGAAAGCGGCTTATAACCGCTCGGTCGAGCTTGGTAAGTGATTTTCATAAAAAATGCGTCGGCAAACGGTATGAATATGCCGACTGTTTCAGTGTGGCTGAATTTACCGAGAATGTAAACCGATTTTCACACAAATGATACAAATATTTACAAAATGACACGGCATATTTTGACTGCGTTTATCAAAATATGCCGTGTTTTTCCTTGAAATTGTATAGTGTATATAGTACAATTATTTTTATTATAAAAGATGTTGAATTTGGGGTGCGAGAATGTTTAAGCAGGGGTTTGATAATGACAAATATATTAAAATGCAGTCGGAGCATATCCGCGACCGCATAGCGCAGTTCGGCGGCAAGCTGTATCTTGAGTTCGGCGGAAAGCTCTTTGACGATTACCACGCGTCACGCGTACTGCCGGGCTTTGCCCCCGACAGCAAGATTCGTATGCTCATCGAGCTGAAGGATCAGGC
>USQH01000112.1 GCA_900556765.1 uncultured Oscillospiraceae bacterium | reverse complement strand
TACACCGTCACAACCGCATAACCTGCGCGGTACTCTGCGGTCATGTGCAGCCGGGCCCCGGCTGCCTGTTCGCTTCCGGTGCCTGCCGCCCATGCGCCGGTGGCCATGGTAAGCGTCAGAACTAGGACCAGAAGCAGTGCTCTGATTTTTGTTTTCACATTGCTCTTCCTTTCTGTTTTGGTATTTGAGCACCTCAATCATCTGAGATGCACCAAGAAACTCCGCAACTTCTCAGAGATAACATTGCACAAGCGTCAAATCCGCTTCCATTTCTTACCAGCTGTGAAGTGCTTTTGTTTCTTGTACATGAATATACCAGATTTTTTGACGAAATGCAATAGCTCTTTTTCAAAATTCCTGGCAAAAGCGCCGAAAAATTCCTTCCCCTTGCAGACGCAGCTTCCGGCCAGCAATCCCGGCGTCTAGCATCTACATGCCGATTTGCCAGTATTTTGCCACAGGCCCAACGGAGGCGTAGATGCCAAAATGGCATGTTGCAAAATTCCTCATTTCGCAACACGCCATTTTGATTCGGTCTCCGCTATGATTTTTCAAAGAGCTTTGCAGCCTGCTTCATATTCTCGATCACAGGAACCCCGAAGGGGCACCGGGATTCGCAGGCGCCGCAGGCAATGCACTTGTCATTATCTATCTGAGCCGCCTTGTTCTCGTTCATTGAGATAGCTTTGATCTTGCAAGCGTTCTCACACGGGCGTTTACGGCTGATGATGGCGGTGTACGGGCAGACCTTTGCACATGCGCCGCACTCCTTGCATTTGGATTTATCAATGTGCGCCACATGGTTCTGATCAAATGAGATCGCACCGAACCGGCAAACATCCTCGCACCTATGTGCCAGACAGCCGCGGCAAGCATTGGTCACTTCAAAACCGCCCATCGGGCATTCGTCACAGGCAGTCTCAATGACTTCGATCACATTGGGATTGTCCTTGTCACCGCCCATGGCGATCTTTACACGCTCACTGAGAATGGCACGTTCCTTATACACGCAGCAACGCATGGTCGGCGTATTGCCGGGAACAATGGTTTTCGGAATATCCAGCACGTTGTCAAGCAAAGTGTCGTTCCACGCAAGCCGTGCCACTTCACGGAGGACTTTGTATTTCAGGTGCTGAACCTTTGTATCAAATTTTCGCATAAATATCCTCCTTTAGAAATAGCTTACCTTGATACGCTTGCCCATTTGCCTTAAGCACTCGGACAGCTCCTTTACTAAGTTCATTTTTATGTTGAAGTTTATGGGAAGATCGGGATTCTGATGAGCTGGGTTGACCGCTCTGCCGACAAAGAAGTTGATGTCGGTGGCTTCCTCAAACAGCAAGCGGCATATCATTGACGCACCGTCACGGTGGAAGCTCCAATACTCGTACAGTTCGTTCTTATCCAACGCGTCTTTGGCGTATTCGATGACTTTGTTTATGGTGATAACACCCTCTGTCACCAAATCCACGCCTTCGATCTCAGCGGTCGGCGGGACGTCGCTTTGCTCAAATTTCAGGCTGGTTTTAAGCGGTTTATGAAGATACTTCGCCGCAATTGACGAGGTAGTGCCGCCGCAAACGATGTGCTTGCCCTCCTTTGAAAAGAACAGAGACATCATGCGGTCGCAGTCGTCACGGTTGCGCGGCGGCCCGAACAAAATGTTCATGGGTTCGCGGTTGCGGATACGCACTACACAGGCAGTCGCATCGTCACCCGGGTGATAGCCGTACTGCTTGTTGCACTCATCCACCAGCATTGTTGACAGCGTTTTCGCCGTATATCCGACGTGGGCAAACGTTTTCATAAAGTCGGCAATATCTTCGCGTTTCCAGCCGAAATTGTACGCAAGACCGATGCCTGCATGCGGACAGCCGTCGCTCATTGCAATAAAAATATCGTTTTCCTGAAGCTTTATCACCGATTTATATATCGTTTTGCCGTCGATATTCAGCTCGCTTTTGGGATACTCGTAGTTTTCGCAGTCGCGAATAAGTATCACATGTGGATTATCATATTGTATCAGCTCGGCAGTGGTGTTGTCAATCAAATGAATGATAGTAAATGTTGAATATGCCACTCCGCGCACCGAACAAATGGGAAGCGTTGCGGCTATAGTCGATACGCACTCCTCAAGCGGTAAGCCCTCCGCCATCATTGTTGAAATTATCTTTGACGTGAGCGTTGACAGTATGCTCGCTTTGACGCCGCTGCCAAGCCCGTCGGCAAGCACGATGACAGTGGAATTTTCGTTTTGCTCCACGATATCGACATGATCGCCGCAGAGCTGTTCGCCCTCGTGATTTATACTTTTCCAGCCGATGTCAGCACATAAATTATTCATCGCTGATCGACTCCTTCAGTTTTGAAAGTGCTATTTTGGTTTCCGCGGCGGTCTCGCCGAGCAGAGAGGCAATCTCCTGAACGATACGCATTTGCTTATCCACCACACGGTCGGCTATCTCAACAGTTTGGCGGCTGATATCCTCTTTCTTTTCGCGCTGTGTTTCCTCCTCGGTCACATCGCGCAAAATACAAACCAGCAGTCGGTATTCCCTGTCGTAAACGACGGTCTCCTCGACGTACTTTTCGTACTCGGCAAGGTACATACGCTTGTTATGAATGTTTCTGCCGCTGCTCAGTACCCCTACGAAATCGTCCGGTTCAAGTATGCGGACCACCTGATCGCCGAGTATGTCGGAAGCATAGCGAATGTTGAGTATTTTCAGCGCGACCTTATTGATCTGCTGCACCTCCAGCTTTTCGTTAAGCACGATAAGTCCGTTCGGTGTATTACGCACAATGGTATCGGAAAAGCTCTCCGCTTTGTCCTTTAGGTACGGCAGACACATTGAAATCTCGGCTTTGCCCTGGCAAATGGCGATCGCCTTTTCACGGCAGGTATTGTATCCGCAGGAACCGCAGTTGAGTTCATCCGACGGCTTCATCTTTCCCATCTGACGCAAAGTCTCGCGTATCTGCTCGTCGGACGGCTGCTGTAATTTGCGTTCGATAACGGTAAAAGTTTTACGCAGATCGAGCGCGTCGGGCTGTTCGACGGGAAAATCCTTTTTTCCGGCAAACTGAGCCACTGCGACATAATCTTTCACTGGTGAACGGTGGAATTTTTCCATAACAGGACCGCCGACACAGCTTCCTACGCACGCCGACATCTCGATAAAGCAGCCGTGAAGCTTGCCGCTCTCGATGTCACGAAGCGCCGCAATGCAGTTTTCCGTGCCGTCGATAGCCATATAGGTGTAATGCGGGTTATCCTGCGCCATGGTCTTAAGTATGCCTCCGGTTGTCGGGAAGAAACGAGCACGGCTGTTTTCGTCATGATCCATTTCGCGCTTAAGGTCGATATTCTCCGATTTAAGCCATGCCGTCAGCTCATCAAACGTAAGCACTGCGTCAACAATGCCCTCGTAATACTGGGCCTCGTCTTTCTTTGCGACGCACGGGCCGATAAACACCGTTTTGGCGTTCGGAATACGCTTTTTAATATCCTTGCAGTGAGCCTGCATCGGTGAAAGAGCATCCGCAAGATACGGCAGCTCCGACGGAAAATACTTTTGGATAAGCAGATTGACCGAGTGACAGCAGGAGGAAATGATAATATCATGCGTTTCCTCGTTCAGCATACGCTCGTACTCGGTTTTGACAATAGTCGCTCCGACAGCGGTTTCCTCAACATCGTAAAAGCCGAGCTTGATCAAAGCTTCACGCATGGCGTTTATGCCAACGCCCTCATAATTGGCGATAAATGACGGTGCAAGACTCACCACGACCGGATCGCCGGTCTGCAAAAGTACCTTTACCTTTTCCGTCTCATCCACTATCTGTTTGGCGTCCTGCGGACATACGACAAAGCATTGTCCGCACATAATGCACTCATTTCCGATTATGTACGCCTGATTGCCGGAAAAACGGATGGATTTGACCGGGCAGTGACGAATACACTTGTAACAGTTTTTGCAGTTGGATTTTTTGAGTGTCAAACATTCCATGCCGTTACTTCCTCTCTACGGTAACCTGCTTTAGCACCTTATCATTGAAAAATGCTGCGAAATTCTCCGGCGTAATCCCTGTGTATATCTCGTCATCCACGGTCACTGTCACGCCGACGCGGTTGCACTTGCCGGTGCAAAAGCTGCCGGCAAGCGTCACCTTATCATTAAGTTCGTTTTCGGCTATTGCCGCCTGAAACAGCTCGACTATCTTTTCCGATCCCTTTAAATGGCAGGACGAACCTACGCATATACGAGCGATCATTTACATCACCTTTGCAAGAATGTTTTCAGCAAAGAAATCCTTTACTGTTTCGGGTGTAACAGAGTAAAATGTGTCATCAACCGTTACGCATACTCCCTGCTGGCACTTTCCCATACAGAAGGTGCCGGCAAGCTCGACTTTGTCCCCGAGATCATTTTCACGAATAAGATACTGAAGCTGCTCCACCACCTGGCGTGAGCCTTTGATATGACAGGATGAGCCGATACAAACGGTAACTTTCATTTAAAATTTCCTCCTTATTCGTAGTCAACAACGTC
>USQH01000111.1 GCA_900556765.1 uncultured Oscillospiraceae bacterium | reverse complement strand
GCTCGCGAGTAACCTTCAAAGACAGTTCCTTTAGCGAACGGCTGATCTTGACAGCGCCGCCGTCGCGGAAAATACGCTTTATTTCGCCGAGAATGGATGGTATTGCATATGTTGAAAAGCACAAGCCGCGAGATTCATCAAAGCGGTCAGCCGCCTTTATCAGTCCGACGCAGCCCGCCTGATACAGATCGTCGTATTCCACTCCCCTGCCAGTAAAGCGGTGACAGCAGGAATGGACCAACCCCAAATTCTCGGTTATGCGGCTGTCGCGGTTATCCATTCGACCGCGCCCTGAACGAAAGCTGCTTTGTCATTGTGACTGTGGTGCCCTTGCCGGGCTTTGAACGTACCGACAGCTTGTCCATAAACGACTCCATAACCGCAAAGCCCAATCCCGCGCGTTCGCCGCCGGCTGTGGTAAAAAGCGGTTCCATTGCTTTGCCGACGTCGTCAATTCCGCAGCCGCGGTCGCGAATTACTATACGTACATTGCGGTTTTCATATATTGAAACTGTTATGTAAATGGTGTCGATTCGGTCGCGGTAGGCATGCACAATACAGTTTGTTACCGCCTCCGACACCGCTGTTTTAATATCGTTTATCTCCTCGACGGTCGGATCGAGTTGAGCGATAAACGACGCAACCGCCACACGCGCAAAGCTCTCATTTGACGAGCGAGAGAGCAAGCTGAGTTTCATTTCATTTTCCGATCTCATTTTTATAGCCTCCTTTGTCAATGACCGCCAGCCGTTCTATTCCCGACAGGCGCATTACTTTATAAATCTGCGGCGAGGTATTGGTAATATGAAGCTCCGCGCCGACTTCACGCGCCTTTTTGTACCGTCCCATTACCAGTCCTATTCCCGACGAATCCATAAATGTCAGATCGCGGAAATCTATGATTACCAAAGTCGGTCGAGCACTTTCAATGGTCCGGTCTATCTCCTCACGAATGGGTGCGGCGGCATGATGATCCAGCTCGCCGTCCAACCGCGCGGTCAGCACTTCTCCTGTCACATCAATATTTACAGGCATTTAAACACATCCTTTCAAAGGGCAAAAAAATCCCGTACCCTTAATATATAAGGATACGGGAGATTTGTAACGAAAATCGGGTCGGCGATTATTGTCCGTTTTGATAATATTCGATCAGTTTTGGACGAATGGCGGCGGCAAGATAAAGCGAACCGCACACAACAACCGGTCTGCCGTCGGCAAGAGCATCTGCCTGCCTTATCGCCGATATGTATGAGCGCGCCGCTCTGACAGGCACGTCACAGCAGCTCTGCACCGCGTTTTTAAGCGCGGCGGCGGAAAGCGTGCGAGGATTCGGCACGGTGAGGGTAATGATATCCGAAAAGCGAGGAGACAGCTCACACAAGGCTTTTTTCACATCCTTATCGGCAAGCATACCCATTACCGCAACGGCCTTTTCACCGCCAAACAGTACATCCAGCGCCGACGCCAGCGCGTGTGCGCCATTTGGATTATGCGCGCCGTCAAGCAAAACGACCGGTGAGCGTGAAATTACCTCCATACGGGCAGGAAACGAAGTAACTGCGATACCGGCGGCAATATGTTCGCACGGTATACCGATTGCCGACGCCGCTTCGGCGGCTGTTGCGGCGTTTAGAAGCTGGTGTCCGCCAATGAGCGGCAAATTGATCGGGGTACCGCGATATACAATGGTACTTCCGTCAATGCCGCGGTCATTTGACGCAAAATCGGTCCGCGGCACAATAAGCTTACAGCCGCGCTCACGGCAGCAATCCGATACAGTACGCTTTACACCGTCGTATTGATCGGGATACATTACACAAACGCCGCCGTTTTTTATTATGCCGCACTTTTCAAAGGCGATTTTTTCGGCTGTGTCGCCGAGTATGGCGGTGTGATCCATGTCAATACGGGTAATTACCGACATTTCGGGCCGGTCAATGATATTGGTCGCGTCCAGCCTACCGCCCATGCCTACTTCCAGCACGGCGTAATCACATCCGTATTCCTTAAAATAAAGAAATGCGGCGCAGGTAATAAGTTCAAACTCGGTAACTGTAAAGCCTTCGTCGTCCATTTGCAGGACAAGCGGCTGCAGCCGAGTAATAAGTCGCGCAAAATCGGCAGGCGGTATCATATTGCCGTCAATCTGTATACGTTCGCGAAAATTTATCACATACGGCGAGATATACAGTCCTGTCTTATATCCCGCCGAAATAAGAATATTGCTTAGCATCGTGCTGACAGAGCCTTTGCCGTTCGTCCCCGCGATATGCAGAAAGCGCATACCGAGCTGCGGACGGCCGCAAAGCTCGGTAATGCGCCTCATACTGTCAAGACCGGGACGACTGCCAAATCGCTGCCGCGAATGCACGAAGCTCAATGCTTCGCTGTAATTCATTGCAGTGCCTTCAGCCTTTCGTCAAGCATTGCCAGCTTCTCTTTGTATACCTCAAGGTTCTTTCGCTGATCGGAGACCACCTTTTCGGGCGCTTTGCTGACAAAGCCGGGATTATTGAGTTTATTTTCAACAAACGCGATATCCTTGAGCAGGGCGTCGCGTTCCTTATTCAGACGGGCACGCTCCGCCTCAAAGTCGATCAGGTCACCGAGCGGAATATATATCTTTGCGTCATCGGTGATTATAGACACCGCCGACGGATCGTCCATCGGCTCATTGATAGCTATCTCGCTTGCGTATGCAAGACGGGTAAAGAACACCGAGCCTGCCTTAAATGTATCGGCATATGCCGTTTCAACGGTGATCTTAGCCTTGCGTGAAGGCGGCACATTCATCTCATTACGGCGGACACGGACAGCGCGGATTGCCTTTACTATACGCTCAAATTCCGCCTCCTCATCGGCAAAATCAAGCGATTCATTGTATTCCGGCCACTTGGACACCATAATGCTGTCGCCGTCATGCGGCAGGGACTGCCATATCTCCTCGGTAATGAAGGGCATGAATGGATGCAGCAGTTGGAGCATACCTGACATGACATATACCAAAACGGCACGCGCGGTTGTTGCGGCGTCGGCGTCATCGGAATTGATGCGAACCTTACACAGCTCGATATACCAGTCACAGAAAACGTCCCAAATGAAGTCGTACAGCTTTTGTACGGCAATGCCTATTTCAAAGCGGTCAAGGTTATCGGTGACGTCCTTTACCAGTTTATTATACTTGGACAGCATCCACTTGTCCTCAAGCGCGAGGTTATCCGGAAGATACGGTGCCGGCTGCTCATCGGGCAGATTCATCAGGATGAAACGGGATGCGTTCCACAGCTTATTGGCAAAATTGCGCGACGATTCCACGCGTTCGGGAATATAGCGCATATCGTTGCCTGGGCTGTTGCCTGTGGCGAGCGAAAAGCGCAGTGCGTCGGCGCCGTATTTTTCAATCTCGAGCAGCGGATCGACTCCGTTGCCGAGCGATTTGGACATTTTTCTACCCTGAGCGTCACGGACGATACCGTGAATAAGCACGGTATTAAAAGGCACCTGTCCTGTATATTCAATGCCGGAGAATATCATGCGTGCGACCCAGAAGAATATAATATCATAGCCCGTTACCAACGTATTGGTCGGGTAGAAGTATTTGAGATCATCGGTATTATCGGGCCAGCCGAGGGTTGAAAACGGCCACAGAGCCGACGAAAACCATGTGTCGAGAGTGTCCTCGTCGCGGTTAAGATGTTCGCCGCCGCATTTCGAACACTTGTGCGGCTCCTCCTTTGCAACTATGGTCTCGCCGCAATCGGCACAGTACCATGCGGGAATACGGTGACCCCACCAAAGCTGGCGCGAAATGCACCAGTCCTTAATGTTTTCCATCCAATTAAAATATATCTTGTCAAAGCGCTCGGGGACAAATTTTACCTCACCCTCGCGGACGGCTTTGATAGCCGGCTTTGCCAACGGCTCCATTTTAACGAACCACTGCTTTGATACGCGCGGCTCGACGGTGGTATGGCAGCGGTAGCAGACGCCGACATTGTGAGAATAATCCTCAACCTTGATAAGAGCGCCCTCTGCCTCCAAATCGGCTACAATGGCTTTGCGGGCCTCATATCTGTCCATGCCGGCATATTTGGGATAATCGTCAACAATATGCGCGTCGTCGGTCATTACATTGATAACCGGCAGGTCGTGACGCAATCCGACCTCAAAGTCGTTGGGGTCGTGCGCGGGCGTAATCTTTACGACACCTGTACCGAAGTCCATTTCGACGTAATCGTCGGCAACGACCGGAATTTCGCGGTGGACAAGCGGCAAAATGACCTTTTTGCCGACAACATCCTTGTACCGTTCGTCGTTCGGGTTAACGGCAAGAGCCGTATCGCCGAGCAGCGTCTCCGGACGGGTGGTAGCTATATTCATATATCCGCTGCCGTCGGCAAAAGGATAGCGTATATGCCAGAAATGGCCTGCCTGATCCTCGTACTCGACCTCGGCGTCCGAAATGGACGTCAGGCAGTGAGGACACCAGTTGATTATCTTCTCGCCGCGGTAAATGAGCCCCTTTTCATACAGGCGGACAAATACCTCGTTTACCGCCTTGTTACAGCCCTCGTCAAGGGTAAAACGCTCTCTGTCCCAATCGCAGGACGAGCCCATTTTTTTCAATTGTTCAATAATTCTGC
>USQH01000110.1 GCA_900556765.1 uncultured Oscillospiraceae bacterium | reverse complement strand
TTTTGTTATCACAGTAGTATTATGTTATATTCCACGGCGTATTATCGCGGTAAGATTGCGCGACATTACCTCATGTGCGCGCATATTCGGGTGTCCGAGGTCACCTGACAATCCCCATGAGCCGTCTAGAATGGTCTTTCCGTTAATATATACCGTATTCGACAATGCAAGCTTCTCAACTGTTTCCCTGATTATCTCACGGAACTGATCGGCGCGTTCGTCGCCCATAAGGTCGCCGTCGCAGTAAAACATATCTATGCAGTAAACGGGTTTGTCGGAATGAGCAACAGCAACCTTTTCAATGAAATATTCGGCGCGGCGGCGGAACTCATCCGCCGGCATCCACTGAAATACATTGATTCCCATTTCAAGCGTTATAATGTCGGCGTCGCCGCGTGTTGCAATGTAGTCCGCCATCGCGGAATCAAGCTGAGCCGATCCGGCGTAACCGAGATTAATGAGGTCGTAGCCGAGGTTTTCAGCCGTTCTGAATGCATATGTATTAGTCTGATCAAGAGCAAGACTGCCGTGAGTGATCGACGAACCGTAGCAAAGCAGGTGCTTTTTCGGAACCATATCGGGTGTCGGAGGTTCAATCTCGCCATCGGCAACGCCGATGATCGAGGTAGCGTGGTTAAGCAGTATTATGCGCACTACGCGCGGGTCAAACGGCAAATTATTCTCCCGTGTGATCTTTTCAAGGCCGGTCATAGTGTAATCGCTCGGGCGATGGATCGTAAATGTAGTTGCATCGGATGTCACCGTGCGTGATATCTCCGACCAGCCGGCCTGTATACCACCGAAATAAACAAGCAGACGCGCAAACTTGCCCGGCTCATTGGTACACATTGTGATGCTGACCGTATCGCTTTTCATAATAAAACGCAGTTCAACACCGCAGCCGTATAAATTGGTGCGCTGAGCCTCGTCATTGATATGCTCGGCAACCGAGGAGGGTACGCGCAGCATTTTATACGCATTATCGCGGCCAAGCGGCGCAATCTCGGAAACATTGTACAGTTCCATATTCTGAAAAATCATTGGTTTCAGCTCCGTATTGTTTTTTGTTTAAAGTATACCCATGCACGCCGCTCATGTCAACATTTGTAACGGCATTTTTCACGACTACAAAACAACAACCTTTAGACAGCAAAATGTCCAAAGGCTGTTAAAAACGATTTTATTGTGCTACATATGTCATGCGGTAATTCAAATATCATATCGGTGCGTCAAAATGACATACGATGTCATATGGGCGCAACAAAACTGCGGCATGTTCCGCAAAAACGGCCGCAAGCCTGTATAGGTTATCAGTCGCTGAGATATTCTTTTACAAGTATTTGCAGCATCTCGTCGCGGTCAAGGCGGCGAATAAGTGTGCGCGCGTTGTGATATGTCGTGATATAAGTAGGATCCTCAGAAAGCAGATAGCCGACGATCTGGTTTATCGGGTTATATCCCTTTTCCTTCAGAGCGTTATAAACCAGAACGAGCGTCTTTCTAATCTCCCTCTCGCGCTCGTCACCAAGCGAAAACTGAATTGTCTTATCCTGCATAATACTCACCTCTCATATATAATTTACAACATTGCGGTCAAAGATACAAGATATTTTTTCTATAACTTCAATAAAATTCCTTACTTTAACATATTATCAACACATTTGTTGACCAGTGCGGGATCGGCTCTGCCGTTAAGTTTTTTCATCGCCATGCCTACGATATTGCCGAAAGCCTTACTTTTTCCTGAGCGAAAATCGGCTACGGGACGCGGATTGTCGTCGATGACCTGACGCACCGCATCGCGAATTATGTCGGAATCGGTAATCTGTGCAAGTTCATGCTGTGCAATATAAGCGTCGATATCAATATCATCGGCAAAAGCCGCATTTATCAGCTCACGGGACGCAGAGCGATTTATTACGCCGGACGAACACAGAACAATAATTCGCGCAAGCTTTTCGGGTGTGACAGCGGCATCCGACAGCCCGCAACCGCGTTCATTCATCTCGCGCATAATATCGCCTGTGATGCGGTTTGCAGCCTCACGCGCGTCGCCGCAAATTGCGACAGTACGCTCAAAAAAGTCGGCGATAGATCTGTCGGCAGTCAACACCTGTGCGTCGGCAGAGCTGAGTGAAAAATCGCTGACATACCGTTTTCGGCGGCTGTCCGGAAGCTCCGGCAGCAGTTTTTCAGCCGACGATATAATGTCCTCGGTAATTTCAATCGGCGGTATATTCGGTTCGGGAAAATAGCGGTAGTCATCAGCGTTTTCTTTGTCGCGCATAACGGTGGAAACTCCGCGTACATCGTCAAATCGCCGTGTCTGTTGCTCAACTGAACCGCCGCTTTCAATAACCGATATCTGACGTGCCGATTCACAGCGGACGGCGTGCATGACAGCCTTCAGCGAATTGAGGTTTTTCATCTCTGTCCGTGTGCCGAGCGGCTCGCCTTCACGCCTGACCGACAAATTAACGTCTACACGCATCGAACCCTCCTGCATCTTGCAGTCGGACACTCCGATATAGCCGATGATAAGCCGCAGTTCTTCCAAAAATGCGGCTACCTCCTCCGCCGAACGCATATCCGGCTGAGTTACCACCTCGATAAGCGGTACTCCTGCCCTGTTGTAATCGACTTTGGTATCATTGCCGTTATGGATCAGCTTGCCTGCGTCATCCTCCAGATGTATTTCACGTATGCGGACGTTTCTTTGCTCTCCGTTAAGCGAAAACGCAACCTTACCGTCGGTGCATATGGGCGTGTAAAGCTGAGATAACTGGTAACCGTTAGGCATATCGGGGTAAAAATAATTTTTGCGGTCAAACGCGGTCGGACTGTTGATATTGCACCCGAGAGCCAGTCCCGACATTACAGCATATTCGACCGCGCGGCGATTCAGAACAGGAAGTGCGCCCGGCATACCGGCACATACGGGACAGCAGTAGGTGTTAGGCACAGCGCCGAATATATTTGGGCAGGAACAATAAAGCTTGGTCGCAGTAGCAAGCTCGAAATGAACCTCAACACCGATAACCGTCTCAAACATTTCGCACCGCTCCTCTTACCGTTGCCTTATGAAAATCGGTCACGTGCTGATATGCATCGGCAAACATCAAAACAGAGGCGTCAGCCATTCTGCCGCCGATAAACTGAACGCCGATCGGCAATCCGCTTTTATCAAATCCGCACGGCACCGATATTGCCGGCAATCCGGCAAGATTCGCCGACACGGTAAAAATATCGGCGAGATAGCTCTTTTCCGTATCGGTCTCCTTAACTCCGATAACACCTGCGGTCGACGGAGCGGCCGGGCACATTATAACATCAAAGCGCTTAAAACACTCATTAAACGCGTCGGAAATCAGCGTTTTAACGCTCATTGCTTTCTTATAATAATTATCGTAATTTTCGGCTGTTATGGCAAATGTGCCGAGCATGATGCGCTTTTTGACCTCTGCGCCGAAGCCTTTGCTTCGCGATGCGGTTATCATGTCGGTAACGTCTGTATATTGCTCGGCGCGATAGCCGTATTTCACTCCGTCAAAACGTGACAGATTAGAGCTTGCCTCCGCATTGGAAATTATATAGTAGCAAGGCACGACATACTTCATCATAGGCATATCGAAATATTCTACCGTTGCGCCGAGCGAACGCATTACATCGGCGGCGGCAAGTGTCGACGCCCTTACATCCTCGTCGACACCGCTGTCGACACACTCCCGCGGTATGCCGATACGCCGTCCTTTTACCGAGTCACCAAGCTTCAGCGAAAAGCCGCCCAAGACTCCTGTATAAGTACCGTCGTGCGTATCGGCGGCCGAAATAATGTCAAGCAATGCGGCGCAGTCGGATGCACTCCGTGCGGCAACTCCGATTTGGTCAAGAGAGGATGCATACGCTATCAGTCCGTAGCGTGATACAGCGCCGTAGGTCGGCTTCATTCCGCACACGCCGCACATTGCGGCAGGCTGACGTATTGAGCCGCCCGTGTCCGAGCCAAGTGCACACGGAACAAGGCGTGCCGCCACAGCAGCAGCCGAACCGCCCGAAGATCCGCCTGGCGAACGTCGTGTATCCCACGGATTATGAACTGCACCGAAATACGATGTGTCGCTCGCCGAGCCCATTGCAAATTCGTCCATATTGGTTTTTCCGACTATAATCATACCGGCAGCGCGCAAATGTTTTACCGCGGCGGCATCATACTTCGGTATAAAATCCGACAGCATTTTGGAGCCGCAGGTTGTCTTTGTTTCGTTGGTACATATATTATCCTTTACTGCGATCGGAACACCTGCAAGCGGCGACAGCATCTCCCCTGACGCGATGCGCCGATCAATATTCGCGGCAGTACGCAAAGCGATAGCACGCGTAACTGTAATAAACGCGTTAAGGCCGCCGTTTGCCGACTCGATCTCGTCAAGTGCGGCAACGGCAGCCTCATATGCTGATATTTTGCCGGCGGCAATAAGCCGCCCTGTTTCGACAGCGGAAAGTTCGGTGATCTTCATTTGTTCAGTCCTCCCCGACGACCGTTTTAGGCACGGTAAAATACTCACCGTCGGTTTTCGGCGCTCCGTCAAGCAGACATTCACGCGGCAACGTTTCCGCGACAGTATCTTCACGCAGTGCGGAACTCAGATGTTCGCAATATGACGTGGGCTTTGCCGACGAGGTGTCGACTGAGTGCAGCGTGTCGACAAAGCCGACAACGCCGCGCAGTCGGTC
>USQH01000109.1 GCA_900556765.1 uncultured Oscillospiraceae bacterium | reverse complement strand
TCGGGCGTTTTTGCTTCAAGCGTAATTTTCACGGTGCGCCCGTCGGTTGCCGAAATGCCGAGCTGAGACCTGTCAAGCTCGCCTGAATAGACCTTTTCGCCGTTTTTGATGCAAAAGAGGTTGCTTGCAAAGGGGGATTTTGTTTCCGGCAGTAGAGCGCGCGTTATACCGAAAACGAAGTCGTCGGCGGTAATATCGTCGCCGTTGCTCCATTTAGCGCTTTTAACTTTGAATGTATATGTTATACCGTCATCGGAAACCGTGTAGCTTTCGCAGAGCGACTGTTCGGCGCTTCCGTCGGCGGCTATACGGAACAGACCGGTCATCGTGTTTCGTATAACGATCAGCTCGCTGTCGGAATGTGCAAGCTGCGGGTCGATGGTCGACGGCGCGCTCTCGACGTCCATGCTGATGACTTTGTCCTCGTCGGAGTTGAAACTGCATCCGCACGTTATCAGCATAACGGCAGCAGCGGTTAAAGCCGCAGCGATCCTTTTATATATGCTCATTTTGATCGGTCCTTTTAATAATTTTGGTACAGAGAACAAAAACGGCTGAATTGTCAGCCGTTTTTATAATATGGCTTTGTCGGTCAAATAGCGTCGTCTTCAAATACCGTTTCGGGCGGTAAAAGGAGCTGTTCGGGATGCTTTATGAGCTTTTTGAACAGTCTCATCGAGGATGCATAGTAGTATCCGTCGCAAATGCGTTCGTCGGCAACTATTTTTACGTTGATAACTCTGCGCTTTTTCGGTTCGCCGCTGTCGTCAAAAACGTACTTTGTTTCTTTTTTGCCCATTGCAAAAAATTCCGAACAGGTGCCGAACTCATACAGATGATGATATATGGGACCGATGCCGAGCGAACCCATGTCGGTGATGAACGCGCTGGAATGAAACGGTGAAGCGCGGTTTATTACCTTTGGCATCAGCCCGATGTTGTCAAGATGACGTGCTGCCCAGACAATAAATGATTTTATAAACATCGGGCAGGCTCCGATCGCCTTTGCAACGATATCGGTCTTGCTGCCGTTGTTTTCGCTTTGCTGAACGTCGAGTACTTCCTTTTGCAGGACATTGTTGAACTTGCCGCAAATATCATAAAGCGTGTCGGACGGGTCAAATTCGGGCATAATTGTCGTCTCGTATCCGTCGATGGTCAGGTTGTGCTTGACCGCAAGGGATATGCGAAGGCTGTTTCTGGCATAGATTCGCTTGCCGATTACGAACCTGTTAAGGCGCGGACGTATACCATATAGCCGCACGATGGCGGACATGAATATCATCAGCATTGACAGCGTCGGCATATCGGTGCGGCGATGTTCGCGGATGAACTGCTCCACCTCCGTGATGTCGATTTCCTCCTCGAAATACACCATGGAGTCGACGCGTGTACGCATGACTAACGGGATAATATGGAACAGGGTATCGACTTTTCTCAGTTTGTATCCGTCGTATCTGTCACCGAAGCGGCGCTTTCTTTTTGTCGTGGGCATATCTACCTCCGAACTGCCCGCGTTGGAAAAAAGTCATTTTCCGCATCATTCCATCATTCTCCGTGCGCGCGCAATATTATACAAGATTATACATATATACATTATATATTTAAATCGATGGTTTGACAAGTACCGTAAAAGCATATTTTTTTATTTCTTCTTGACAAACCGATCGGGCTGATATATAATAGCATTTGCTGTAAAGTATTTAAGCTTTACACCCACGCCTTTCGGCGATAAGGAGATTTGTTATTATGGCAAAGGATTTTCATATCAGCCTGTTGCTCGATTATTACGGGCCGATGCTGACCGAAAAGCAGCGCGAGCTGCTCGGATGTTATTACAACGATGACCTTTCCCTTGCCGAGATTGCGCAGAACGAGTCAATCACCCGTCAGGGCGTGCGCGATTCGATAAAGCGAGCTGAAGCCTCCCTTACCGCTATGGAAGAAAAACTGCATTTTGCCGCGCGCGTCAGGCGACTTGAGAATGCGCTCGAAAGCATTCGCGCCGCCACCGACAGCGCCGAAATCATTGAAATAATTGACAACGCTTTGTTACAGGAGGACTTGAATAGTGGCATTTGATAACCTTACCGAAAAACTCAGCGCTGCTTTCAAGCGCCTGAAGTCAAAAGGAAAGCTCAGCGAGTCGGATGTAAAGGACGCAATGCGTGAGATACGCCTGGCGCTGCTTGAGGCCGACGTAAACTACAAGGTTGCAAAGGACTTTACAAACAACCTCACCGAAAAGTGCATAGGCGAGCGCGTTATGGAGAGCCTTACTCCGGCACAGATGGTCATAAAGATCGTCAATGAGGAGCTGACCGCTCTCATGGGCGGTGAAAACGTCCGTCTGAATACGTCGTCAAAACTGCCGTCTGTCATTATGATGTGCGGACTTCAGGGTTCGGGTAAAACGACCCACTCTGCAAAGCTTGCAAAAAAACTGCGTTCTCAGGGACATCGACCGCTTCTGGTCGCCTGTGATATATATCGCCCTGCGGCTATCGACCAGTTAAAGGTGGTCGGAGAGCAGGCGGGAGTGCCGGTCTTTGAACGCGGCACACAAAAGCCGGAAAAAACGGCTGTTGAAGCTATCAAGCACGCCCGCGATTACGGTAACGACTTCGTAATTCTCGATACTGCCGGCCGTCTGCATATCGACGAGGATCTGATGGCGGAGCTTAAGCGTATAAAGGATGTTACAGACCCCTGCGAGATCATACTGGTCGTCGACTCAATGGTAGGTCAGGATGCCGTAAATGTCGCAAAGGCATTTAATGACCTGCTGGAGATAGATTCGGTACTGCTGACAAAGCTGGACGGCGATACGCGCGGCGGCGCGGCGCTGTCTGTGCGTGCTGTCACAGGCAAACCTATCAAGTACATCGGTACGGGTGAAAAACTCGATGATATCGAGGAGTTTCATCCTGCGCGAATGGCGTCCCGTATACTCGGTATGGGCGATGTGCTTTCGCTGATCGAGCGTGCGGAACAGCAGCTTGACGATAAAAAAGCCGCCGAGATGGCTGAACATCTTAAAAATAATACATTTGACATGAACGACCTGCTCGCCCAGTTTCAGGAGATTAAAAAAATGGGCTCGCTTAAGTCAGTACTGTCTATGCTTCCCGGAATGGGCTCAAAGCTGAAGGATGTCGACATTGACGACCGCCAGCTTCTCAGAGTCGAGTCGATCATATATTCCATGACCGAGAAGGAGCGCCAAAAGCCCGAAATAATCAATCCGTCCAGAAAGCGCCGCATTGCCGCCGGCAGCGGAACGACCGTTGAGGACGTAAACAAACTGCTGCGTCAGCACGAACAAATGAAAAAAATGTTCAAGCAGTTTAACGTCAAGGGCAAGGGAAAAGGCAAGCGCGCAATGCGCGGTATGCAGATTCCGCCAGGCTTTAAATTCTGATTTCATCCCGATTTATTTAATCAGGTGAATATATAAAAAAATATAAAAAAAGAAAATCAACCATAGGAGGTGCTGAAAGATGGCAGTTAAAATCAGACTTCGCAGAATGGGCGCTAAAAAGGCTCCTTTCTACCGCATTGTAGTTGCGGATTCCAGATATCCGCGCGATGGTCGTTTCATCGAGGAGATCGGTTATTACAATCCTCTTACCGATCCGGCTGAGGTCAAGGTCGATGCTGAAAAGGTTCAGAAATGGATTGGTAACGGCGCACAGCCGACAGATACCGTTAAGTCTCTTCTGAAAAAGAACGGCATTCTGTAATCGTGGAGGAAACCGTAATGGAAGAATTGTTGGTTACTATTGCCCGCGGTCTGGTAAAGGATCCGGAGCAGGTAACTGCTACGGCTGATGCTCCCGATGCGGAGGGCACGGTGGTGTATCATCTACACGTTGCTCCCGACGATATGGGACGCGTCATCGGAAAACAGGGTCGTATCGCAAAGGAGATTCGTACTTTGGTTCGCTCTGTTGCCAACCGTAACGGACAAAAAATCATGGTTGAGATTGACTGATATTTCAGCGGTCGGTTTCGCCGGCTTTAAGGGGCGGACGGATTGTCTGCCCCTTGATTTATCAGTAAAAGTGATAAAATATAGCGTTTGACGATATTAACTCTAAGTGTTATAAACTTGAAATTACTCGCCGCCCGACAGCGCGGCAATAATTATAGATTTGAGGAGCAAAGCTATGCTCAAAAAGTATATTGAAGTCGGAAAAATTACCGGAACTCACGGCATACGCGGCGAAATGCGTCTGGATGCATGGTGCGATTCGCCCGAATTTTTGTCGCGGTTTAAACGGCTGTATCTCACACCTGACGGCAGCGAGATGTGGGATAAATGCACTTGCCGTCCGCATAAAAACATTGCAATCGTAAAGGTGCCGCATATCGATACAGTCGAGCAGGCGGAACGATTTCGCGGCAAAACGGTCTATATCGACCGTTCCGATGCAAAACTGCCGGACGGCAAGTACTTTGTGCAGGATCTGATCGGCTGCACCGTTATAGATGCCGACAGCAGCGAGCAGTACGGTGAAATATCAGATGTTTCAAAGACGGGCGCAAACGACGTGTGGCATATTAATAGCGAACGAGGGGAATACTTGATACCGGTGATACCCGATGTGGTTATTTCGGTGGAGATCGACCGCTCGCGTGTGCTGATACGCCCGATAAAGGGGCTGCTCGACGATGAAGATTGATATAATGACCCTGTTCCCCGATATGTGCAATGCGTTTTTGCATGAAAGCATAATCGGACGGGCAA
>USQH01000108.1 GCA_900556765.1 uncultured Oscillospiraceae bacterium | reverse complement strand
GAGCGCCACCTTGCCAAGGTGGAGGTAGCGAGTTCGAGCCTCGTAACCCGCTCCAGAAAAAAGAAAGCACTTGCTGATAGCAAGTGCTTTCTTTTTTTGCAATTATTTTATTTTAACTCTTGACATAAATAAATTATATAGTATAATATGTCTCAAATGAGACATATATCGACATACGGAGGTTGCATATGTACGATATTCGGCGTCACCCGTTGTTTCGGAATGTTTCGGACAACAGCATTGACACGTTTCTCAGTGACAGTCGGTGTGAATCGGTTCAGTTTCAAAAAGGCGACGTTATTTACAGTCCGACTGTGTATCGCCGAAGCGTCGGCATAGTGACCGACGGCAGTGCTATCGTGCGAAAACCGCACGGAACAGGCGACTCGGTTGTACTGCGCCGACTTGATTCGGGGGATATGTTCGGTGTGGCGGCGCTGTTTGTTGACGGCGACCGATATGTTACCGAGATTGCCGCGTTGACCGCTTGCAGCGTCACTTTTTTCCCGGAGCAGTTGGTCAATGAACTTTTGGAACGCGACAGCGTATTTGCCAAAAACTATATTGCTGTGCTTAGCGGCCGCATAAACTTTCTGAATATGCTTATTGCCGGCTATTCGGCTCAAACTGTCAGCGGCAAGCTGGCTCATTTTCTGCTGATGAATGCCTGCGGCGATACGGTTACCATGCCTTACGGGATGAGTGAACTTGCCGAACGGTTGGGTGTCGGACGCGCGTCGCTTTACAGAGTGGTCGACGAGTTTGTCGGTGACGGTATCATTAGTCGCGACGGCAAACGAATAATTGTTCTTGATTTCGAAAAGCTAAAACAAAACATATAATAACGGAGGAATGTCAAAATGAAAAAACTTACTAAACCTATGGCTCTCATTGCCGCGCTGATAATGCTTGTAGCAATGGTTGCATCCTGCGGCAGCAGCACTGCCGATCAGTCATCCGCACCGTCGTCAGATGTAACTTCTGTTGAAAGAACAACTGTCAATATCGCTACTTTAAAGGGTCCGACCGGTATCGGTATGACTTGGTTGCTTGATTCCGCCGATAAAGGCACATCAAAAAACGATTATAAGTATACTATTGCTTCTGCCGCTGATGAAATAACCGGCAAACTGGTCTCCGGCGCATTTGATATTGCCGCTCTGCCGACTAATGCGGCAGCTATGCTGTACAAAAAGACCAACGGCGGAGTAAAGCTGCTGAGCCTCAATACGCTCGGTGTTTTGTATATTCTTGAAAACGGCGATTCCGTAAAGAGCGTTGCCGACCTGAAGGGCAAAACTATCGGCGCCAGCGGCCAGGGCGCAGTGCCGGAGTTTGTTCTTGACTATGTTCTTGAAAAAAACGGCATTGATCCCGAAAAGGACGTTACCGTTAAGTGGTACGACGAGCACAGCGAGCTTGCCGCTCAGATGCTTTCGGGCAAGGTGAGCGTTGCGATCGTTCCGGAGCCTTTCGTAACCACCATAACCATGCAGGACAGCAATATCAAGGTTGCCCTTGACATGAACGCCGAGTGGGATAAGGTTGCCGACTGCACTCTTTCAATGGGATGCATCGTCGTTCGCACTGAATTTGCCGAGAAGAATCCCGATGCTGTAAAGGCTTTTATTGACGAATATACCGAATCTGTTAAAAAAGCAAATAATGATATTGACTCAACAGCCGATCTTTGTGTAAAATATGAGATAGTACCCAAGGCTCCTGTTGCGAAGTCGGCAATACCGCGTTGCAACATGGTGACCGTTACGGGAAAAGAAATGAAGGATCAGATCGCGGGCTTCTACGAGTTGCTTAACGACTTTAAACCCGGTCTTATCGGAGGTGGGCTGCCTGATGACAGCTTCTATTACTCGATCGGATAAATTTAAAAAAATAATCAGATTGACCGCCGTTGCCATGCTGTGGCTGGGATTGTGGTTTTTAATAAGTGCGCTTGTTGATAAGGAGATACTTTTTGTATCTCCTTATCGTGTTGTTTTAACCTTTTGTGAATTAGTCAAAAGCGTCGACTTTTGGATATCTGCGGGAATGTCCTTGCTGCGTGTTGCTGCCGGATTTTTGCTCGGAATGTTATTCGGCGTGACCTGTGCGTTGATAGCGCACGCATCGGAGTTTTTCAAAACATTTATCGGCCCGTTGTTCGCCGTTATCAGGGCTACTCCAGTCGCGTCGTTTATTATCCTTGCTCTCGTCTGGATCAGCGACGATTCCAATGTGCCGATATTTATCAGCTTTTTGATGGTTTCGCCGATCGCGTGGGGCAATGTGATTACAGGCGTGACCCAAGTGGACGGCGGGTTGCTGGATATGGCTCGAGTTTTTCGCTTTTCGGCGTTTAAACGCATACGGCTGATATATCTGCCGTCGGTCATGCCGTACATAATGTCCGCGGCGACCACGGGACTCGGTCTTGCGTGGAAAGCGGGCATAGCCGCGGAGGTGCTTTGCACGCCGAAGCTGTCAATCGGCAGACATATTTACAATTCAAAAATATATTTGGAGACACCGCAGCTTTTTGCTTGGACGACGCTTGTCGTAGTGTTGAGTGTCCTGCTCGAAAAGGCTTTGGTGGCGCTGATGCGAAAAACATTGCGGCGGTACAATGTCGGAGGTGACGGTAATGGCGTTAAAATTAAATAATGTGACCGTTTCCTTTGGCGGCAAACGGGTGCTTGATGATGTCAGCCTGACTCTGCCGAAATGCGGACTGGTCATTTTCGAGGGGCCGTCAGGCTGCGGCAAAACGACGCTGCTGCGAGTGTTGCTCGGACTTCAAAAATATAAGGGCAGCGTCACATTTGACCGCGATACACGCTTTTCGGCTGCTTTTCAGGAGCCGAATTTACTGCCGTGGCTTACCGCTGTCGAGAATGTCGCCGTTGTATCCGATAATGATGAAAACGCTTTTACAAAGGCGGCTGATTTACTCGGACAGCTCGGATTTTCCGACGAGGATAAGGCAAAGTTGCCCGACGAACTGTCGGTAGGAATGAAACGCCGCGTTTCGGCGGCGCGTTCGTTGATGATAGAATCTGACGTGCTGGTACTTGACGAGCCTTTTTCCGGGCTTGATGAGGAAAATGCACGCATTGCGGCAAAGCTCCTGCTTGCCGATAAGGATAAGCGGCTGATAATATTAGTTACTCATGTCGGCGAATTTTCGGCTGATGTCGCCGCGGTATACCGCATAAAAGACGGTAAAATTGTTTTGTCGGAGGGAAAGAAATGCCCGGTTTGATCACACATCATATCGTTGCCGAGTCGGTCGCAGAGCGTGTGGATATAAAATACACGCCGGCTTTTATGCTCGGCTGTCTCGGCCCCGATGTCTGCTACTTTCATCGTGCCATGCCGTGGCAGCGCGGCAGTATCCGCGCCGTCGGAAAGAAACTGCATTATTCTCCGCCGTCAGAGCTGTTTAATGTAATGAACAGATTGCTTCTCGAGTACCGCGACGACGCGATGCAAAGCTATGTTGAGGGCTTTTTATGTCACTATGCGCTCGACAGCACCGTTCATCCGTTTGTCTATTGGTCGATACCTCAGTACAAAT
This sequence comes from uncultured Oscillospiraceae bacterium, assembly GCA_900556765.1. Taxonomy (GTDB): domain Bacteria; phylum Bacillota; class Clostridia; order Oscillospirales; family Acutalibacteraceae; genus UMGS1976. The sequence continues at coordinate 1,286 of USQH01000108.1, read as the reverse complement.
CGGCTCACGGTATAAAGTTCAACGACAGTTTTATTCATAACCAAATCGAGTACAAAATGGATGCGTTGGTTTTAGACGAAAAATACGGAATAACGGTTAAAGAATACGATCTTGAAAAGGTTGTGCCGACCGATGAAAAAACGCTGACAGCGGCATCGAAAGTGTTTTCTTCGGCAGTAAATGATTTGTTTCCGAGTGAACATTTGACCGCTGCAACCGTCAGTCAGGCGTATACCGATTTGTCGCATAACACACGCATTTTGCAGAATCCCGGAGCAAAGCGACAGGTGATTTGCTCCCTTGAACGCTTACTGCATACAGGTCCTGTTCTGTCTCCTCTCTTTTGGTCCGAACCGGATCACAGCTACGATTATATGAATACAGCTCATAAGACGTGGTATAACCCAACCGACCGGACTGAGCAGTCGACCGAAAGCTATATTGAGCTTGCGTCGCGCGCAGTTGATTATACGGTCGAGCTTATCGGTCAGCTTCGCGGCTCGCTTGACAGAAACGAGCCTGTGAAGTATAGTTTAGATAAGCTGTTTGTAAACGGCAAAAGAATTGAGGTAAAAAAATAATGAAAACCATAAAGAGCTTTCTTGTTGACCATACCGTGCTGATGCCGGGCGTTTATGTTTCCCGTGTCGACGGCGACGCCGTTACCTATGATCTGCGGCTAAAGCACCCGAATAGGGAGCCGGTACTTGATAACGCTCCTATTCATACAATAGAGCATTTGTTTGCTACCTATGTACGAAATTCGGAGTATAAGGACAGTGTGATATATTTCGGGCCGATGGGATGCCGTACCGGATTTTACTTTATTGTCCGCGACGATGTGGATAATGCAAAGGTGATGTTGTTGATTAAAGCGGCGTTTGAGTTTATTGCCGATTATAACGGTGAAATACCGGGAGCCACCGAACGCGAATGCGGAAATTATCGTGATCATGACCTTGCCGGAGCAAAAGCGGAGGCGGCGAAATATGCGCAGGTGCTGTCATGCCTGTCGCCTGACAATATGAATTATTAAGCCCTTTAAGCGTTATAAATGCGACCTTCGGCTTGCTTACTTGGTCGATACTGACGGATAGCTACGACTATCCGTTTTTTTGCCGTCGGTGCGTATTCAGTAAAATTCTGCTTTTTTCATGTTGTGTATAGACATTTGGTGTGATATAATAACTGTACTATTATGAATTTCGAGGTTAAAAATATGGACGTTTTTTGCGAACAGCTTGTACTCAGAAAAAAATCTGCCGCAGAAAGCATATATAAGTACG
>USQH01000107.1 GCA_900556765.1 uncultured Oscillospiraceae bacterium | reverse complement strand
GTCACCTTCGAGCAGGACGGCCAGGTCCTTCAGGTCGTTGAGTTCCAGCACGTCAAGCCGGGCAAGGGCGCCGCTTTCGTGCGCACCAAAATCCGCAACGTAATCGCCGGTACGGTGGTGGAAAAAACCTTCAACCCCAACGATAAATATCCCACCGCTTTCGTTGAAAGAAAGGATATGGAATATTCCTACAACGACGGCGATCTCTACTACTTTATGGACCCGGAGTCATATGAGCTTATCCCGATCAACAAGGATACCCTCGGTGACAACTTTAAGTTCGTAAAGGAAAACATGATATGCAAGATCCTGTCATACAAGGGCAATGTATTCGGCATTGAACCGCCGACCTTTGTCGAGCTGCAGGTCGTCAGCACCGAACCCGGATTCAAGGGCGACACTGCTACCAACGCAACCAAGCCCGCCACCCTCGAGACCGGTGCCGAGATTCGCGTTCCCCTCTTTGTTAACGAGGGCGATATGCTCCGCATCGATACCCGCACCGGCGAGTACATGGAGCGCGCATAATCATTCCGCAATTAGTTCGCATATAGTTTAATATTGATTACGAGAGGAGAATTTTACAATGACTCTTATTGAAAAAGCCGCCTATTTAAAAGGCCTTGCCGAGGGCATGAAGATTGCTTCCGGCGACGATATGGGCAAGCTGGTAAGCGAAATCATCGACACCATCGGCGAGATCACCGACAGCATCGCTGACATAGAGGACGAGCTGGCTGAAGCTCAGGATTATATCGAGGAGATCGATCAGGATCTCGGCGCTGTTGAGGATGACCTCTACTGCGACGACGATGATGACGATGACGACTGTTGCTGCTGCGGTGACGACGACTTCTACGAGGTCGAGTGTCCCGCCTGCCACGAGACCATCTGTCTCGACGACGACATGATCGCAGAGGGCGAAATCGAATGCCCCAACTGCGGCACCGAGCTTGAGTTCGACTTCGACGAGGACGAATGTGACGGCTGCTGCGACTGCGGTTGCGAGAACAAAGAGGACTGATTTCTCTCTGTGAGCAATCGACTGCAATAAAGATGAAAAAGCGTGACTGCGTAAAGCAGCCACGCTTTTTTTGTATCGGTATGGGTTTGTTTTCGGTGATTGTTGCAGTTAAAATTCATACTGTACTGCCTATTACAGCAATGCGTTGCAAATCAAAAAGAAACTGTGCTTTTTAATTATCACATATCGGCAAATTCATATGTCCGTGCATACGGTTGCATAAAACCGAGGAATGAAAACTCGGCATTATTATTCACCGCGCTTTATCTTTTCCACTGCATCCTTATACTGTTCATAGGTCACAAGATGTTCTATCGCCCGCGGCAGTACATTGGCAGAAATGCGGCGCGGCAAGCCGAGACTTTGCAGCAGTTTTTCACGCAGCAGTCGTGAATTTGTACCGCCGTACAGTCCGTCATCGTACAAATCGGACTTGGTCACGCGACGGCACTGCGTCTCATCCTGTGCGGCAGTCACTCCGGCGGCGGCAAGCGCAGACATTATTACCTGCTCACTGACGCCCTCCACCCCCAACAGTCCGTCGGCGGAATCCTTTGTTTTTCGCTTTTCGCGCCCTGCAATCTCCGGTATATAAACATTTATTATCTCGCCTTCGATGACCGCTCCGCCGATGTGCGAGCGTATCATAAATCCCGCCGAATCAGAATCGGTCATGACGATTACACCGCGTGTCTTAGCGAGTTTTCGTATAAAATCGAGTTTTTCCCTGTCCTTAAATATCTGAAATCCGTCGGTCTCGATTATCAGCGTGTCAATGATCGAATCAAGCTTGATTTTGTCATACTTGCCCTCAACAATGATCGCCTGCTTTAGCTTAATCACTGTGTCCTCTCCCCCGACGCTATCATAATCAGGCGCATTACCGTTTTATCAACGATGACCTTTGAGTCGAGCTGAGTGGATTTGAGCGCAATATCTGCGTCACGCAGTACCGAAAGCGCCCGTCTGAGGTCAAAAATACTCATTCGCCGTGCGTTTTGCGACGCATATTTCAACTTAAATGCATTTTTACCGTAGCCGAAATCGGCGCCGATGCTCTCGGCGTTTTTGCCCTCTGATTCAGCCAGTTTTGCGCGATACATATCGACATATGCCGAGCCGAGCGCGCCGATTATCGCTATCGGCTCAACGCACTGCGCAGCAAGGTCGGCAAGCATGGCGTAAACGCGATCGGCATCGACGGCGACTACCGCGTTTACCAGTTTATACGCTTTTTCGCTCGGTGTCTTTACCGCAAGCGAATCAATAACGTCGTTGGTGATAATGCCCCCATTGCCGACAAAATCACACAGTTTGTCCACTTCCGACAGCAAATTTGTCATATCACTGCCGCAAATCCGTATGAGATATTTTGCTCCCGTGGTCTGCAAATTGACCGAGCGTGACGCGGCACGTTTGCACAACGTTCGCGCAAGATCGGATTCGTCACGGGTATTAAGCTCGGCTACCGCGCCGACCTTGCGAACGGCGTCAAACACCTTGCGCGCCTTTGCCGACTTGGACGGCGATATATCCACCTGCTCATAGCGCAGTATCAGCACGCAGGTATCTGGCGGATCGGACAAAAGCGCAAGCAGTTTTTCGATCTCCTTATCGTCGGTGGAAGCAAAATTGTAATCGCACACCGCAACGCATGAATAGTCGGACATGACCGGCAAGGTCTCCGCCGCATTCACGATGTCGTCAACCTTTAGTGCACCGTCGAAACGATGCAAATTCAAATCCGGCAGATCGGTTACTGCCTTTTGGATTATTGCATCGGCATAATACCGCTTCAGGTAATTCTCATTTCCGTAAAGCAGATAGACCGGCATAAATTCAGATTTTTTAATATGCTCAGACAACATTTTTTCGGTCAGATCAGGCATATTATCGCGCTCCTTAAAAGCTGATTTCGCGGTTTAGTTTGAACGTGTTTTCGCGGATCCTGACGGTTATACTCCTGCCCGTACCGAGCAGGCATACCTGTTTTCCGTCCCGCGCCAGGTCAGCGGCAAATGCAGGATCGGCAGTCTCTCCGCTTATTATAACACATTTTGCGCCGCAAGTGGTAGCGTCAAATTTGTCGGGCAGTATTATCACGTCGGCATCGGTATTATTCGCGCTTTCGCCGCACACCGCTACGCGTGTAGTACCGACTGTAACGATCACATTTTTACCGTTTATGTCAGCCGAAATGCGTTCGGTCAGCCGTGCGGTGCAATCGGCGTAGCGACATCGTTCGGTACCGTCAAGCTTCATAGTATCGAGTCTGTCATCGGAAGCGATGACGGTATCCGCACCGACAGAGCGAAGTATGAGCGGCGCGCCGCTTTCAAGAGAATCCGAGCCGCTCGGCACAATGAGTACGTCCAGTCGATCAATGTCCAACCGTCCGAGCGCATAAATAACGCTTTTGGCGCTGTAGCTGTCGCCGCCGCAGCCGATCAGCGCATGATAACTTCCGTCACTTACAAGCACAGCCGCACCGTCATACACGTCTATGGCAGTCACACTGACGGTGTTCATATTTGCGCCGATCGGTATCAGCACGCCGATTCCCACAGTCAGAGCCGTCACAAGGGCAGTGACGCGCACCTTATGTCGAAACGGCATCAAAAGGCACAGTGCCGCCGCAAAGCAAGCCGCCGAACAAGTCATTATCGCCGCAAACGAGCTTACATGAAAGCGTGTAATATCGTTATGCGCGACGAGATCGGCAACCGTCAGTATAAATTTGGCGCAAAATCCTGCCGACATCATAAAAAATCTGCCGAGAAAACTGAATACTCCGCTCAAGCACAGCACCGATCCGATCGCCGACAGGCAAACAAGCAATGACACCGGCAAACCGACCAGCAGATTTGTAACAACAGCCGCCGGTGTGACCAGCCCCACGGTCATAATCACGACCGGCAACGACATAAGCTGTGCCGATAAACTGAGCGCAATCGAATCGGCGGCATATACCATAATGCGCGAGCGCAGATGTAAGCTGTTTATCAAATAATTGCGTGCGCGGTTGTAAAAGCAATGGATACCGAGGGTTGAAAAAACCGACATCAAAAAGCTTGCTGACAACACAACAGTCGGATTTGCAAGGCACTGTATCAACACCGATGCGCCGAGCAGGGTCGCGCCGTCAGAGCGTTTCAGCAATGCTGCACCTCCGAGGTAAATAATGAATGTTATTCCTGCGCGCATTACCGACGGAGCAAATCCCGCGAGAGCCATTATTGCAACTACGAACGGAATGCAAACAGCCGACGCTATTCTGCGCGAGCGAAAGGCAGCCGTAAATGCCAGTATCAACGCATTAACAAGCACCGAAAGGTGCAGTCCTGACACGACGGTAATGTGAGAAATTCCCGACGACCGTATGCTTGACAGCGCCGAATCGGAAAAACCGCCTCTGTCGCCTGTCAGCATCGCCGTTATCAGTGCGCCATCGTCACCGTCGATCATGTCGCTAACCAATTCTCGAACAGCCTGTCGCGCCGCGACCGCGTAATAGTATGGTGTGCGCTTGCCGACGGTCGCCGACAGTCCGTCCTTTGATAAATCAACATATGCGTAAATAAACACGCTTTCGGACTTTTGTTCGGAGTCAAAAAATGTAACGCCGCCCTCTACCCTATCACACACGTTCAATCCCAAATCGCTGCGCGACGAAATAATAAGGTTAAAATTGCTGATATCAGACGCCGACAACTCCTTAACGCGCACCTTGTAACGATATCGCCCATTGTAGTAACTCGGCTCGTCCGAAACAGTGGCAACAATGTCGCCGCTGACGCCGTCGAGCGCTTTGACCGGCTGAATATAAAGGCAAAAGCGCAGAGCGTATATAAAAAACGCAAGTGAAACGGT
>USQH01000106.1 GCA_900556765.1 uncultured Oscillospiraceae bacterium | reverse complement strand
CTACGGACGTTTTTTACGGTAAAGTTGCAAATAAAATATACGCCTGATAAAACATTATTGAGCGACAACATATTTGAAAAATTAAATGAAATATTTAAAGGCGGATACTCCGAAAAAGAGTATCCGCCTTATAGATTTTCAGCATTATTTTAATATTCAGCTTTTAAAGAATGCCTCAATAGCTCTGTACACCATATAAATATCAAACTTTGCCACTACCTCAAACGGTGAATGCATTGACAGCACCGGCACGCCGATGTCGATAACATCCACGCCGAGATTGGCAACATACATTGCGACCGTTCCGCCGCCGCCCGCGTCGACCTTACCCAATTCCGCCATCTGCCACTTAACATCGGCGGCGTCCATGATGCGTCTTATCTTTCCTACAAATTCCGCCGACGCGTCGTTCGTACCGCTCTTTCCGCGGGAGCCCGTATACTTTGTAAACGCAGCGCCGTGATTTATCATCGCGCCGTTGCGGCGGTCGATAACGTCAGGATAATTGGGATCGAAAGCAGCGTTTACATCTGCCGACAGGCACTCGCTGTTGGACAACGCGGTAAAGCCGTCGCCGCCCTGCGTTTTAGCTAAATCGCAGACAAAATACTTCAGAAATGCGGAATTGAGGCCCGTATTGCCCATTGAACCGATCTCCTCCTTATCGGCGAGAACGGTAACTACCGTATGCTCCGGAACGTCCTTCATATTGAGCATAGCGGTCAGCGCAGGATAGGCACAAACGCGGTCGTCATGTCCGTACGCGCCGATCATCGAGCGATCAAAGCCGATGTCGCGCGCCTTATACGCCGGCACCATCTCGAGCTCGGCGGAAATAAAATCAGTTTCGGTAATTCCGTACTTCTCGTAAATAATATTGAGAATATTAAGCTTTACCTTTTCGCTGACCTTGTCGTCATTAAATGGATAGCTTCCAACCAGCACATTCAGTTCCTCGCCGCGAATTCCGTCGGCAAGCGTGCGCTTGCTCTGCTCAGTGGCAAGGTGGGGCAATAGATCGGTTATGACAAAGCAAGGTTCATCCTCGTTTTCACCGATGATAACCGGTATTTTCGCTCCGTCAGCGCGAACTGCTACGCCGTGCAGTGCAAGCGGAACAGTAGTCCACTGATATTTCTTTATACCGCCGTAGTAATGAGTCTTGAAAAGCGCTATTTCGCTGTCCTCATAAAGCGGATTGGGTTTCAAATCAAGACGCGGCGAATCAATATGCGCGGCGGTAATTTTCACGCCGTCCTCTACCGGCTGATCGCCGAATATCGCTAAAGCTACCGACTTTCCCCTGTTATTTACATATACTTTGTCGCCCGCCTTATAGGTCTTTTTACGATCAAAGGGCTTAAATCCCTTTTCACGGGCGGCGGAAACGGCATACTCAGCAGCCTCACGCTCGGTTTTTGCAAAGTCGAGAAAGCTCTTGTATCCTTCGCAGAACAGTTCGGCGGCAGCAACCGCCTTTTCGTCGCGGCAACCTGTGTCTCGTTTGTACGAAAGCTGCTCAAAAAGCAGTTCTCCTTTTGATTTGTCAGCCATTTTTATCTTTCCTCCACTGAAATTTTATCAATATAGTGAATTGTACACCTTTTGTGTGTTCATTACTTTTTTAACATACGCACTGGTATCGCTGTACGGTATATCCTCCTCGGATATGCCGTCCGCGATCCACTTTTTTACCGCCGTGCGGCCTGCATGATACGCCGCAAGCGCATACTCGGTACTGTCAAAATCGGTCAGATTAAGCGACAGCAGATACACTCCGGCACGTATATTCGTTTCGGGATCGTACAGCGCATCGGCATCCTCAATCTCGACGCCCATCTTACCCTGCACCCACTCAAAGGTGTCAGGTGTGAGCTGCATCAGTCCGCGCGCACCGATATCCGACTGCGCCGTCGGATCATAGTTGCTCTCGCATTTTATGACCGAATAAACAAGCGTTTGCGGAACATCGTATTCCTCGCAGTATTTTTGGATATACTCGGTATATCGCTGCGGGTAGTACTGCTTTGCGCCGTATATCAGGGCGGCAACGGCTCCTGCAAGCAGCAACAAAACTATTATAAACCTAAAAAAATGCTTCATTCGCAATTTTCCTTTATTATATCATTAAAAACTGACATGACCTGATTTTTCAGCGAGATCAGGTCGCCGTTATTATAAATTGTATAATCTGAATTATCAGTGTAAAATTCCGGTTTCGGCTGGGCAAGCATTCTGCGGCGAGCGGCGGAAATATCAATACCGTCGCGCTGCATTATCCTATTGAGCCGTATGTCTTCATCCGCAACTACGGCTATGATAACATCACACATATCGGCGGCTCCGCTCTCGATCAAAGTAGGTGCATCAAGAACGATGCAGTCGGCGCCGTCCGACTTGAGCGCGGCAATGTCCCGACGGATATGTTCGATAATAGCCGGGTGGGTTATCGAATTCAGCAGGCGAACCGACTGCGGATCGGCAAAGGCACGTGACGCCAACGCCGACCGATCAAGCGATCCGTCGTCCTTCAAAATATCGCTTGTAAAAGCGGACACCAACTTTTCAAGTGTTTCGCTCCCCTTTTCGGTAACGCGGTGCGCGATTAAATCGCAGTCAATAACTTGTGCATCCATTTCAGAAAAAATGGATGATACCGCTCCCTTGCCCGAACCCGTTTGTCCGGTCAATCCGATAATTTTACTCAAAGTGTGATCACCTCAAACGCTGCGGCGCGCAGCATACGATTATACACCGCCAGTCCGACCCCCGTCTTGCGCGGCGAATGAGCGTAAACAACGTCTACGCCGAGAGTATCGGTCAGTCGCAGAGCGTCGAAAAGCTCGCGCGCCTGCGACATATCGTCGCCAGCAGAACCGTAAACAATGGTCGGAACAAAAATTTTTTGCTCGTCCTCGGCAAAGCACATGGCAGCGCAGTTTTCGGTAAGTTGGTTTACATAATTACAAAACGCTTTGCTGTCCCCCTCTACCATTACTATTTTGGTTTTGGGAGAATAATGCTTATATTTCATGCCCGGCGATGAAACCTTAGCTTTTACCTCGGCTGACAGCACCGAGCCGTCAATATCGACCGTTCCGAGGACAGACTCAAGCTGTTCGTGGGTAATTCCGCCCGGTCTAAGCAGTCGCGGACGGTCTCCGACCAGTGAAACGACGGTCGACTCTACACCAACGGTACATTCACCCGACAAAATGATCGCGTCGATCTTTCCGCCGAGGTCGTCGATAACGTGTTGTGCGGTAGTAGGACTGGGACGGCCTGAAATATTAGCCGACGGTGCCGCAAGCGGAAGTTCCGACGCGTCGATAACGGCGCGCGCAACCTCATTGGACGGCATACGCACGGCAACGGTATCCAAACCTGCCGAAATCATCGGCGGTATTCTGTCCGCGCGCGGCAAAACCATAGTCAAAGGTCCGGGCCAAAATGCATCGGCAAGGCGATACGCCGCCTCTGGTATATCACGGGCAACATCCGGAAGCATATCCATATGCGAAATATGTACGATCAGCGGATTATCCTGCGGTCGCCCTTTTGCGGCGAAAATCTTTGCAACGGCGGCTGTATCATAGGCATTTGCAGCGAGCCCATAGACCGTCTCGGTCGGAATACCGACAGTTCCGCCTTCGCGCAATATCTGCGCTATATGTTCCAGTCCGCACGGATTGTCCTGTGCGGACATGATCCTGATAAGTTCGGTTTGCATAGTTAAAATTACGCCTCGGCTTTCAGCTTTTCGGTCTGGTCGGCAGTGATAAGAGCGTCGATTATTTCGTCCAAATCGCCGTTTAATATTTGCTCCAAATGGTACAAGGTCAGCCCGATACGGTGATCGCTCACTCGTCCCTGAGGGAAATTATACGTGCGTATACGCTCACTGCGGTCGCCGGTACCAACCTGTAATTTACGCTCGGATGCTATCTTGTCCGTCTGCTCCTGCTGAGCCTTTTCATAAAGACGTGAACGCAGCACCTTCATTGCCTTATCCTTGTTTTTATGTTGACTGCGTTCATCCTGACATTCGACCACCAAACCGGTAGGAATATGCGTTATACGTATTGCAGACTCGGTTTTATTGACATGCTGACCGCCCGCTCCCGACGAACGATAGGTATCAATTTGCAAATCAGCAGGATTTATGTCAACCTCGACATCATCCACTTCGGGCAGAACTGCAACCGTAACCGTCGATGTATGGATGCGTCCCTGTGACTCGGTATCTGGCACACGCTGTACACGGTGCACGCCCGACTCAAATTTCAGCCGTGAATATGCCCCGTCACCCTCGATCATAAAGCTGACTTCCTTATAGCCGCCAAGCTCTGTTTCGTTGGCGTTCATGACTTCTATGGTCCAGCCCTTTGAAGCGGCATACATTGAATACATTCTATAAAGAGAGCCTGCAAACAGCGCAGCTTCCTCACCGCCTGCTCCGCCTCTTATCTCTATGATAACGTTACGCTCATCGTTAGGGTCTTTCGGCAGCAGGAGAAGCTTAAGCTCTTCTTCAAGCTTAGCCATATCTTCCTTGGACTCCTCAAGCTGCATCTGCACCATTTCCTTGAAGTCCTTATCCATTCCGCCTGCGTCAAGAAGCTCGATGGCTTCGTCATTGGCAGCCTTTGCCTTTTTGTATTCGCCGAACTTTTCAACTATCGGCGTAAGTGTCTTGTATTCTTTCATAAGGCTCGTATACAGTGAAGTGTTGTTTACAGTTTCAGGCTGCATGAGCTTTTCGTTTATTTCATTGAATTTATCTTCGAGTGCTTTGAGTTTTTCAAACATAGTTATATTCTCCTGTCATTTTTATTTCATATCATACATTTGTTATATATCATAAATTGCGAGAATAGCTATGACTCAGCCTCTCTGATAATAGTTTTTACGT
>USQH01000105.1 GCA_900556765.1 uncultured Oscillospiraceae bacterium | reverse complement strand
GCGTCCCGTGTTATGGTCGACAACGACTATATGCCGTACGAAAAGCAGGTCGGACTGACCGGCAAAACGGTCAGTCCCGATGTTTATTTGGCACTCGGCATTTCGGGTGCTGTACATCATATCGCAGGAATACGCAGTTCCGGCACGGTTATCGCCGTCAACCGCGACCCCGACGCGCCGATTTTTAAATACGCCGATTACGGCGTTATCGACGATATAGAATCGATTTTGACCGTGCTGTAAACACAGCACGGTCAAAAAACATTTACAGCGGAGAAATAATAGTATATAATATCTAATACTACATCATGGGAGAGAAGCAAATGAAGATATGTATTTTCGGCGGTGCGTCCGATGAGATCGACGCCGCTTATATCAAAGAAGGCGAACGGCTGGGCGAGATGCTCGGCACCCGCGGTCATTCGCTGATTTTCGGTGCCGGAAACGGCGGTCTGATGGGCGCGGCGGCGCGTGGATTTGCCAAAACAGGCGCTGAAATAATCGGCGTCGTACCCTCATTTTTCCCCGATGGCGTACTATTCGGCGGCTGTACTGAAATCATACGCACCGAAACCATGCGCGAACGCAAGGCGATCATGGAGGATACCGCCGACGCGTTTATCGTCACGACCGGAGGTATCGGAACATTTGAGGAATTTTTCGAGGTGCTTACCTTAAAGCAGCTCGGCAGGCACGAAAAGGCGGTCGCCGTGCTGAACACCGACGGCTACTACAACGACCTGCTCGCCATGCTCGATACGGCGGTCAAAAACGAGTTTCTGACTCCGCGCGGCAGACAGCTTTGCTCCGAATTTGACAGCATTGAGCCTCTGGCAGACTATCTTGAAAACTACATTCCGGAACCGATGGACATTATGAAAATGAAACATCTGAGCAAATAATGCGTTTTCAAAATTAAAGCGCAAATCGTCGAGCAAACATTTTTCGCCGACTGCAACAACAAGCAAAAGACCTCTTGCATGATTAAATAATTCATGCAGAGGCCTTTTTCATATTCAAAAATTTATTGCGCATGTTTTCAGTTTATACCCTTTTCGGCAATTATCTTGTCCATTATTTCGGCGCACATCGCAACCAGCTCCACACAGGGGCGTTTTTTGTAAAATTCGTCGGTGCGCGGCGTCGGCGTTGCACCGTCGGGAGCAAGTCCGAGCAATTCGCGGCAGATGATAGAGCCGTTTTCTTCCTTGAACTCCGCCGCCATGCGCTGAATAAGCGCGTAATGCTCCTTTTTCGCGGCGTTGTCGCAAGGATCGGCGTATCCGTAAAGCTGTCCCGCGACCATAAACATTCCGCTGACAGCGCCGCACACCTCGCGCATTCTGCCCATTCCGCCGCCGAAAGACGACGCAATCATAAGAGCGGTCTGCTCGTCGATACCGGTGACATCGCAAAATGCAGCAAATACCGCCTGTGAACAGTTATATCCCGATTTGAACAACGATACCGCCTTTTCCGCGTGGCTCATTTCTCTACCGCCTGCTCGAGAGAATCGGCAAGTCCGTCAAGCCAGTCGCCCTCGTACAGCTCGATAAGTCCCTGATCGCACCAGCGCGCAATATCGGAGCAGATAGGCAGCTTCGCAACCGAGACGATGCCGTGCTTTGCGGCAATCTCGTCGATATGACTGTCACCGTATATATTGTGACGTTTTCCGCAGTCGGGACATTCAAAATATGACATATTCTCGACAATGCCGAGCACCGGTATCTTCATCATGTTTGCCATATTGACTGCTTTTTCGACTATCATGCCGACCAGTTCCTGCGGAGATGTGACGACGACGATGCCTTTAACAGGCAGTGACTGAAACACGGTAAGCGGCACGTCGCCGGTTCCCGGAGGCATATCGACAAACATATAGTCCACGTCGCCCCATACGACGTCGCTCCAAAACTGCTTTACCATACCGGCGATGACCGGGCCGCGCCAAATGACCGGATCGGTCTCGTTCTCAAGCAGCAGATTGGTCGACATTATGCGTATGCCCGATTTTGTAACGGTCGGATAGAGGCCATCCTCGGTTCCTATTGCTTTCTCATGCATACCGAACGATTTCGGAATGGACGGCCCGGTGATGTCGCCGTCCAGTATAGCGGCGGTAAGTCCCCTGCGCTGCATCGTGACGGCGAGCATAGATGTGACCAGCGACTTGCCGACGCCGCCCTTACCGCTGACAACAGCAATGACATTCTTAACATTTGACATATGGTTCTGCTCAACAAGCAGGCTCTCCGGCTTTTTTTCGGAGCATCCTTCCGAGCAGCTTGAGCAGTCGTGACTGCAACCCATAATAAACATCTCCCAGGATTTTTATATTTTTTTAACTCAGTATAGTTTAACACACATTTTTATCATGTGCAATAAATTATTGCAAACCGCCCGTTCATGGAGTAAAATATTGTTTAATGACAACGAGATTACGGAAAGCAGGACTGATTATATGGACAAGACTGACAGCAGGGAAAAACTCATCGTACCTAAGCTCGGATGGCTGTCGGGAGACAAATTTTCCACCCACGGCAATACATATACCGGCTCGGTCGACGCCGTTTCGCTCTCCTTCAATGCTTTTTGCTACAAGCTGGAGGTAAACAAGGAGGACGCCGAAAATCCGATAATTAAAGCTCAGTCGTACGACGTGCTGACAAAAAATCAGCCGGATGAACACAAATATGCCGACTTTCCGCTCTCCGACGAGGGCAGAGATCAGGTATTGCAATGGCTCAACGAGCGGTATGACGATTACCTCGACGCCGGACGCAATGAGGTACCGGTAAAATTCTGATCAATACAACAACATGGGAGCAGTGAATTATTTATGAGCGAAATAACACAGCGTGTATACAATATACTGGACGAAAAAGGAATAAATTACGAAAAGGTCGAGCACACAGCGGTCTACACGATCGACGAAATGCTGGCGATCGGTCTGCCGCACAGCGATAGGATAGCCAAAAATCTCTTTGTACGAGACGATAAAAAGCGCAATTATTACCTTTTTACCGTCAGCGAGGAAAAGCGCGCCGATATGAAGGAGCTTCGACGCCGCCTCGGCACGCGGCCGTTGACCTTTGCATCGGAGGATGATCTCGGCGCCATTATGGGACTGCAAAAAGGATCGGTCACACCATTCGGCACACTGAACGACTCAGAGCACAAAGTTCAAGTATATATTGACGAGTCCTTTCGCGGAGGGCTGATCGGTATTCACCCTAACGAAAACACCGCGACCGTATTCATGGCGGCTGACGATTTGCTTAATATGCTTACCGACAACGGGGTCAAAGCGGAATACTTTGATTTTTGATAATTATGAAAATCGGCTGTAAACGATCGAAAAGTCACAAAAATAATGCGGTCGTTTTTCACGACCGCATTTTCGGTTTTGCAAACAGCGAAACGACGTAGCCAAAGAACACGCTTGCCGCAATGCCTCCTGCCGCGGCGGTCAGTCCGCCCGTCAGTATACCGATAAATCCGTCACTGCCGATCGCCTGCCGCACACCCTTGGCAAGCAGATGACCGAATCCCGTCAGCGGAACGGTTGCACCGCACCCGGCGAAATCGACCAGCGGCTGATAAAGACCGACAGCGCTGATTATAACTCCGGCAACGACATAGCCGACCAGTATGCGCGCAGGTGTCAGCTTGGTAAAATCAATGAGCAACTGACCGATGACGCAAAGAACGCCGCCGATAACAAACGCCCATAAATATTCCAAAAACATTTCCATAAGAAAACCGCCTTTCGGCATTTATTATGTGCCAAAAAGCGGTTTTTATTATTTTTTCAAAAAACACGAAAAAACAATTGTATGAAAAAATCAGTCGACAATGACCTCGCCCATCGTTCCGGGAGCAATGCCGGCGGCATTGGACTCGTCTGTGTCGATATGCATAGCCAGCGCATACTTCGGGCTAACACGAACTACAACGTCGCCGAAAGTAAGGCTGCGTCCGTCGGTCTCAACGGCAACTTTAACGACCTGAGTGTCCTTGACGCCGAAAGCGGCAGCGTCATCGGGAGTCATATGAATATGACGCTTTGCGGCAATAACGCCCTCGGTTATTTCGATCTCGCCTTTTGGTCCGATCAGCTTGCATCCGGCGGAGCCTTTGATGTCACCTGATTCGCGTACGGGTGCGACAATGCCTATCGAACGTGCGTCGGTCAGCGAAAGCTCAACCTGAGTCTCGGGACGAACAGGGCCGAGGATGGAAACACCTGCAAGCTCCTTCTTGGGGCCAACGACGGTAACTCTCTCCTCGCAGGCGAACTGACCCGGCTGGGACAGGTTCTTTTTGGGGGTAAGCTCGTATCCCTCACCGAAAAGGATATCAAGTGCTTCGCGTGAAACGTGGACGTGGCGAGCGGAAGTCTCAACTAAAACTTTTGCCATATTTAACAGTTCCTTTCATCTTTTGCTTATTAAATTGATTTTAATCCTTTTGCCTACTCATTTCAAGTGTTTTATCAAATTTGTGACGTTACATTGAAAAAGTATATTGATGTATTGATATATTTTTTATTCAAAAGCTTGACTTTTCTTTATGTGTCTGTTATTCTATGTATGGTTAGCAGTTGCTAACCATACGCAATTCAGCAATATGCGTTTTGTAAATTGTTATTGCAATTAAAATCTTATAATAATTATATTTTTTTAAAATAAGGTTAGCAGCCGCTAACCAAGTAGAACAGGAGATTGATTTGAGTAGTACCGAATATCTGATTGGCAGAAACTGCGGAATAACATTTGCCGGAATAAAGCCGGCAAGTATGATAAGTGTAAAGACGGAGGAAAGCGGACTTGCTGAGAAAATCACCGAAAATTTCTCACACCGAGGTTTTTTTCTCGTTCGTCTTAAATGTTATGAAAAAAGATGCATAAATTTAATATACAACGAAAATGCTTTGAAAAAGGTGCTTTTTTCGAAAGAAAACAGAGAATTTTTGCATGAATACGGATACGAATACGTATCTGTCAAGGAGGCGATAGACAAGCTTAAAGAAAGAATGAAAGAGG
>USQH01000104.1 GCA_900556765.1 uncultured Oscillospiraceae bacterium | reverse complement strand
CGCCTGCGGGCGCACCAAAGGGCTTTCCGCTCGCCCTTTGGAAACCTTCGGGCACTGAAGTTGGCGAGACTCCCCCGCCGTAGTCGACGCACCAAGCCCCCCAGCAGCGAATCTTCTTACGGCATAGTTGTCGTACACCGATGCAGGCAGGGGGCTTTCCTCGGAGCAAACGATCGGCGCGGCCCGCACTGCCGTGCGCTCCGCTTGTTGGTTACCTGAACTTTAGATTGCTGTCTGCCATCGGCAGTCATACCAGCCGGGTTCACGATTTTCTTTCGGCTTCCCCCCGAAGCCGCCAATCGCCCCGCCACGGCGGCGCTCCCTCCATCCCTCAACCGCTTTTTCCAAAAATAAAACCTTCCGCCCCTTAATCGGAGCGGAAGGTTTTCAAATCTGTTTTTTCAGGCTTGCGCCAGCGGCTCAAAATCCGCAACGCCGTGCTTGCACAGCGGGCAGATGAAGTCGTCCGGCAGCACGTCGCCCTCGTAGATGTAGCCGCAGACCTTGCAGACGAAGCCGGTCTTGCCCTCCGTCTGGGGCTTGGGCTTGACGTGGTTCTGATAGTAAGTGTAGGTCATGGTCTCCCGGTCGCTCATCACCCGCGCTTCGGTGACGGAGCAGATGAACATTCCGTGGGTGCCCAGATCCACATACTGCTCCACCTTCAGGGAAAACGCCGCGTTGATGTACTTGGGCAGGATGGCCAGCCCGTTGTCCGAACGGATGGGCGCCATGCCGGCGAATTTGTCCGCTGCGCGGCCGCTCTGGAAGCCGAAGGTCTCAAAGACCTTGAAGGGCGCGTCCACGGACAGGCAGTTCACGTTGAGAATGCCGGTCTGCTTGATGACGTGATGGGAATAGTTGGCCTTGTTGATGTTGACGGCAATACGGTTGGGATTGTCGGAGACCTGCGTAACGGTGTTCACGATGAGGCCGTTGTCCCGCTTGCCATCGTTGGAGGTGACCACATACAGGCCATAGCCGATGCGGAACAGAGCGCTCATGTCGTGCTTGTCGGCCATTTCGCTGTCCCGGGCCGCGTATTCCCGGCAAAGCTCCTTCGCCAGCTCGCCCAGCTGCTCCCGATTTTCGGCGGACAGCGCGGAACGGATGGTCACCGGCGTGCCCACGAAGGTGATGTTCTTGCTCTTTTCGAACATGCCCTTCATCACCTTGGCGGCCAGCGGCGCCCAGGAACCGTTTTCGATCAGCGCCACCGTGCGGTTCTGGTAGTTCCGCTCGGTCAGATGCTCGATAAAGGTGCGCATGAAGGGGAACACATCGGCGTTGTAGGTGGTGGTGGCCAGCACCAGCTTTCCGTAGCGGAATGCGTCTGCCACAGCCTGCGCCATGTCGCACCGGGCCAGATCGTGCACGACGACCTTCGGGCAGCCGCCCAGACGGAGCTTTTCGGCCAGCAGCTCGGCGGCCTTGCCGGTGTGGCCGTAAACGGAGGTGTAGGCGATCATCACACCGTCGCTCTCCACCGCATAGGAAGACCAGGTGTTGTACAGCTCCAGCGCTTCGGCCAGATTGTCCTCCACCACCGGGCCGTGCAGGGGGCAGATCTTTTCGATATCCAGCGCTGCGGCCTTCTTGAGCAGGTTCTGCACCTGCGCGCCGTACTTGCCCACGATGCCGATGTAGTACCGCCGGGCCTCGTCCGCCCAGTCCTCGCTCACGTCCAGCGCGCCGAACTTGCCGAAGCCGTCGGCGGAGAACAGCACCTTATCAAAGCTGTCGTAGGTAACAATGACCTCCGGCCAGTGTACCATCGGAGCAGTAACAAAAGTCAATTGATGTTTGCCGAGAGAAAGGGTGTCTCCCTCTCCGACAACAATTCGGCGGTCGGCAAAATCGATACCGAAAAACTGCTGCATCATGGCAAATGCCTTTTTTGACGCGACGATAACAGCGTTTGAATATATCTTTGCAAAATTGAGTATATTTGCCGAGTGATCAGGCTCCATGTGCTGTACGATCAAGTAATCGGGAGCGCGTGAACCGACGGCATTTTCGACATTATCTATCCATTCGTGGGTGAATCGTGCATCGACCGTATCGAAAACAGCTATTTTTTCGTCAATAATAACGTACGAATTATACGTCATTCCGTTCTCGACAACATACTGTCCTTCAAACAGGTCGATATCGTGATCGTTGACTCCGACGTATTTTATATCATTTGTGATTTTCATTGGCAGCACTCCTTTTCGAATCTTGTCCTTAATATTATAACATAAACGCGCAAATATTTGCAACGAATGATTATTTTTAATAAAACAGCATTTCAAATCGTATTATTGTGTTTCACTCTTGTTTTTTTGTTAATAATACTATATAATTATTGTGTATATTTATGTGCAATTTCTGTTTTTATTACAAATCAAGAAAATAAAGGAGACAACGCTTTGCTTCGTTCTATTTTCAGCGGCTCCCTTTCCTTGCAGGGACTGATTGTTACAATTATATCATCGCTGTTTGTCGTATTTTGCACGATGCCCATTCACGAGGCCGCTCACGCATTCACGGCGCACAAGCTCGGTGACAACACCGCAAAATATCAGGGTCGCCTGACCCTTAATCCCCTCGCGCATATTGACTACATCGGCGCACTGCTGATACTTCTGTTCGGATTCGGTTGGGCAAAGCCTGTTCCCGTAAACCAGTGGAATTTCAAGCACCCGAAGCGCGACATGGCGCTCGTTGCGGCAGCAGGTCCGATATCCAATCTGCTGATGGGCTTCATACTTCTTATAATCGCTAACGCAATAAACACAGCTGCCGGTGCGTACGGAATGTTTACAAGCGGCGGAATCGTCTATTACTCTCGCGGAAGCGAAACTATCGCTACGATATTCATATACGCCGTGCTGTTTATCGAGCAGGCCGCAAGCATCAATATATATCTTGCCGCGTTTAACCTGATACCCTTTCCGCCGCTTGACGGCTCACGCATTTTCGGCGCATTTCTGTCAGACAAACTGTATTACAAAATACAATCGTTTGAACAGTATACTTACATTATTCTTATAGTTTTAACAGCTAGCGGTGCTCTGTCCACGGTGTTCGGTTTTATAGGCAGCGGACTGTTCAGCGGAGTATCATATATTGCCGATCTGCCGTTTAAGCTTTTCGGTGCAAACATGCCTATATAAAATCAACATTCAATTAACTAAACAAATTATACATCATCACGGAGATTTTGACATATGGACAAGCTGTCGTATAAGCTTGAGGTGTTTGAGGGGCCTCTTGACCTGCTGCTGACACTGATAGCAAAAAACAAACTGAATATATACGACATCAACGTGTCCGAGCTGCTGGAACAGTATATGCAGCAAATCGACCTGATGCGCGAAAATGAAATGGACGTTGCCAGCGAGTTTCTTGAAATGGCGGCTCGCCTTGTTTACATTAAGACTGTTATGCTGTTGCCGCGTCACGAGGAAGCGGACGAGCTGCGCGACGAGCTTTCCGGCGAATTGATCGAGTACAGCATTTGCAAGCAAATGGCGCGTCAACTTGCGACCATGACGGAAGGCTTCGGCCGATTTGTAAGAGAGCCGGTAAAGCTGCCGGTCAACAAGGCCTACAAGCGCAAACACGAGCCGAGCGAACTGACGGAAGCGTACATGGCGGCGGTCGGACGCGGCATGAGACATCTGCCTCCTCCGGTCGATAATTTTAAGCCGCTGGTAGCAAAAAAGATAGTTGCCGTCTCGACCAAGGTCGTCTATGTTCTGCGAAATCTAAGAAAAAAGACAAAGATTAAATTTGACGCGCTGTTTTCACAGTCAAAGAGCCGTTCGGAACTGGTCGCGACATTTCTCGCCGTACTGGAACTGGTCAAAGCAAGGCGAGTCACGGTTGACGGCGAAGGCGAAAAAATGACTGTCACCCTGTGCGGCAAGGAGAAAAAACAATGAGTGAAAATTCTGTAATATCGTCGGTCGAGGCGCTTATCTTTGCGTCGGGCGATCCGGTCGAGACCGACCGCATATGCGAAATACTTGAGATCAGCGCCGAGCAGGTCGCCGACGCTGTCGATAAACTGAACAAACGATTTGAAAAGAACGACAGCGCACTGCACATTGTCCGCCTGAACGACAAATACCAGTTCACGACCGAAAGCAGATTTGCGCCGCAAATACGCAAGCTGCTGGAAATTCAGCGCAACTCTCCCCTGTCGCCTGCCGCATTCGAGGTGCTGGCGGTAGTGGCGTACAATCAGCCGGTCACTCGCGCATTCATCGAGCAGGTCCGCGGAGTCGATTGCTCCGGAGTAGTTTCATCGCTGGTTGAAAAAGGGCTTATCGAGGAGCGCGGACGGCTGGAACTGCCGGGACGGCCGCTGATATACGGTACGACCGACACATTTTTGCGCTGTTTCGGCATTGAAAGCATCAGCGAACTGCCCGAACTGCCGAAAAAGACTACCGAGGAGCAAGAAATGCTTACAGGCGATGACGACGGTCAGGTTGAGATCGACGAGATAGTCAGTCAGCCGCGAAACGAAAGCGGCGAGACGGCACCGACCGGGCAATAAGCGATTATAAATCGACAAATCAACCAAAAAAACTTACATACAAGTTCAACGCAAGCATAACGGTCAATACTTTGTCAACATTTCAGATAAACGGAGGGATGCGATATAACAGCACTGTATATCATTGGCGGACTGATACTGTTTATACTCGCTCTGCTGTTGTCCTCCGTCCGTCTGAGGATACGCTGTTCCGACGGCGAGCTGACCGTCAAAGCGTACTTCTGGTTTTTGCGGTTTACCGTTATTCCGCAAAAAGAAAAGCCGAAAAAGCAGAACTCGAAGAACAGCTTGCCATTGAGCAAAACAAAAAGATTTGCTTGACCGAGCCGCAAATCCACGCCTTTTTGGATTATGTATGTGATATGCCTGCGGACGATGTAAACAAGCGCAGAGCCATTATCAACATCTTTGTTCATTCGATTTATCTGTATGATGATTATTTCACCTTGATCATCAATGCCAGCAGGAAGCCGCTGAGTATTGAGAACATCCCGCTGGACG
>USQH01000103.1 GCA_900556765.1 uncultured Oscillospiraceae bacterium | reverse complement strand
AATATCGGCGCGTTCGTGTTCCCGCTGCTGCTGGCAGCGGCGGCCTTTATCCTTTATAAAAAGAAAGAGAACGAATAAGGCCTGCATAGCGAAAAATAGCCGCTCCGTTTGAATGACGGGGCGGCTCAGATTGTCAAAAAAGTCTCGCTTAAGCTCCTGGGATGCATGAAGGGGCCGCAGCCCCTTCATTTCTACGCCCCGCGCTACTGCCTTACGGCAAGCGCGGGTTTCGGGCGGCAATTTACAAAATTGCGCGCCCTCAGCCGCCTGCGGCGGCGCTATGACTCAAGAAAGTACCGTATCCTCTACGAATTGAAAACTCCCCACAGTTTGCCATTGCTAAATGCGAACATATGTGCTATAATTGCACCCGTTCATCAGCAACAGCGGAGGTTCTTCCATGCACGATTCCATCATCATAAAGGGTGCGCGCGAGCACAACCTGAAAAACATAGATATCGAGATTCCGCGTGACAAACTTGTCGTTTTGACCGGTTTGTCAGGCTCGGGCAAGTCGTCACTTGCTTTTGATACGCTGTATGCCGAGGGGCAGCGCCGCTATGTCGAGTCGCTGTCATCATACGCCAGAATGTTCCTCGGTCAAATGGAAAAGCCCGACGTTGATTCAATTGACGGACTTTCCCCTGCCATTTCGATCGACCAAAAGACAACGTCGAAAAATCCGCGATCTACCGTAGGTACGGTTACCGAAATATACGACTATCTGCGTCTGCTTTTTGCCAGAGTCGGCGTTCCGCACTGCCCCGTCTGCGGCAGAGAGATAAATCAGCAAACTGTCGATCAGATCGTCGACCGCATACTTACCCTTGAGGTCGGCACAAAGTTTCAGGTGCTCGCACCTATCGTACGCGGCCGCAAAGGAGAATACACAAAAGAGCTTGAAAGCGCAAAAAAGAGTGGCTATGTGCGCGTACGCGTCGACGGTAGTATGTATGAACTGACCGAACAGATAAAGCTTGACAAAAATAAAAAGCATAATATTGAAATTGTAATCGACCGACTGGTCATTAAGCCGGAAATACGTTCCCGTCTTGCCGACTCGATAGAGACGGCGTCAAACCTGTCGGGCGGCATAATCGTTATTGATGTTATAGGCGGAGATGAGATAACCTTTTCGCAAAACTATGCTTGCCCCGAACACGGTGTCAGCATTGAGGAGCTGTCGCCGCGAATGTTTTCCTTCAACAATCCGTTCGGCGCTTGTCAAAAGTGCTCCGGGCTTGGCATTTTTATGAAGGTCGACCCGAACTTGGTAATACCGGACAAGTCCCTGTCGCTTAGACAAGGCGCTATACACGCAAGCGGATGGAATTCAGTCGGCAACGGCAATTCCATCGCTACCATGTACTACACTGCGATAGGAAAAGAATACGGCTTTACTCTCGACACTCCGTTCAAAGATATTTCCCGCGAGGGACAGCAAGCATTACTGTACGGTACCGGCGACAAAAAAATGAAAATGAAGCGCACAACCGACTACGGCGGAGGTATATACAATTCCGCATTTGAGGGCATTATCAATAATTTGGAACGCAGACATGCGTCCTCGTCGAGCGAAGCGTCGCGTGCCGAGATAGAATCGGTTATGAGCGCGTGTGATTGCCCCGAATGTAAGGGAGCGCGCCTGAATCAGGTCGCGCTGGCAGTCACGGTTGGCGGCAAAAACATTGACGAATGCTGCAAAATGAACATTGATGACGCACTTGAATTCTTCAGTTCACTAAAACTCAGCAGCCGTGACGAAATAATTGCGCGCGGAATACTCAAGGAGATTAGAAGCCGACTCGGATTTTTAAACAGCGTGGGACTCGATTACCTGACGCTGGCACGAGCGTCAGCAACTCTGTCAGGCGGTGAAAGTCAACGTATTCGGCTCGCGACTCAGATTGGCTCGTCACTTATCGGCGTTATGTATATACTTGACGAGCCGAGTATAGGTCTGCATCAGCGCGACAACGACAAGCTGATCGGCACACTGCGCCGCTTGCGCGACATCGGCAACACGGTTATAGTTGTTGAACATGACGAGGACACCATGAAAGCCGCCGACTGGATAGTTGACGTAGGACCGGGCGCGGGAGTTCATGGCGGCAACATTGTTTGCGCCGGAACAATAGATGACATAAAGGCGTGCGAGCAATCAATTACCGGAGCGTATCTGTCAGGCAGGCGCACCATTCCCGTTCCGCAGCAACGGCGTGTAGGCAGCGGAAAGTCGCTTATCATACGAGGCGCACGCCAAAACAACCTGCAAAACATTGATGTTGAGATACCGCTCGGCAAATTTGTTTGCGTAACAGGTGTTTCTGGCTCCGGCAAATCCTCGCTTATAAACGAAATCATGTATAAAAAACTGGCGTCGGAGCTTAACCGAGCAAAGACGTACGCCGGAGAACACGATTGCATTGACGGCACAGATGAGCTGGACAAGATCATAAATATTGACCAGTCGCCTATCGGCAGGACGCCGCGATCCAATCCTGCAACTTACACCGGCGTATTCAACGATATACGCGAGCTTTTCGCACAGACCGCCGACGCTAAGATTCGCGGCTACGGTGCAAACCGATTCAGCTTTAATGTAAAAGGCGGTCGGTGCGAAGTATGCGAGGGCGACGGTATTCTAAAGATCGAAATGCACTTTTTGCCCGATATATATGTTCCGTGCGAGGTGTGCAAGGGAAAACGGTATAACCGCGAAACGCTGGAAGTAAAATATAAGGGAAAAAATATTTACGATATACTTGAGATGACCGTTGAGGAGTCTCTCTCCTTCTTTGAGGCTCACAAAAAGATATACCGAAAGCTGAAAACACTGTATGATGTCGGTCTCGGATACATTAAGCTTGGTCAGCCGGCAACTACCCTCTCCGGCGGCGAAGCACAGAGGATAAAGCTCGCTACCGAGTTGTCAAAAGTAGCTACCGGACGCACAATATATGTGCTTGACGAGCCGACGACCGGATTGCACACAGCGGACGTTCATCAATTGATCGGCGTACTGGGCAAATTGGTTGACAACGGCAATACGGTAGTCGTAATCGAACACAATCTTGATATGATAAAGACCGCCGACTACATTATCGACCTCGGTCCGGGAGGCGGCACACACGGCGGTAAAATTGTCGCAACAGGTACTCCCGAGGAAGTTGCCGCCTGCAAAGACTCCTACACGGGCATGTATTTGAAAAACCTGCTGTAAATCTTTTATAAACCGCTGAAAACAATGAGGTGATGCCTTTGTTTGGATATGTACGGCCGAATAACGCTCAGCTACGCGTATGCGAATACGAGACCTACCGAGCTGCGTACTGCACACTGTGCAAACACATGGGTAAGGAATACGGTCAGATTGCGCGAATGACGCTCAACTACGATTTCACGTTTTTGGCGGTATTGATGCTGTCTCTAGCTGACAGCGACCCGCAATACAGCAAAAAGCACTGTGTTTACAACCCGTTTAAACGCTGCACATATATGCTTGACTGCGACGATGTTTTCAGTTTCGTTTCTGCGGTATCGGTCATAAGTGTATACGGAAAGGTGATCGACAATATAAATGACACAAAAGGTGCAAAAAAGCTTGTATACAAAATTGCAAAGTTATTGCTTTCACGAAAATATGCAAAAGCGGAAAAAAAGTATCCTGATGTTGCAAAAACAATAGAAGGTATGGTAAAATATCAATTTGAAACGGAGAAAAATGCCAACGCCGGCATTGACGAAGCCTCCGAGCCAACGGCAAAAGCCATGGAAACGATATTTTCCATGTGCTCCGACAGTGATAACAGCCGACGCATACTGAGCAGACTCGGTTACTGCGTCGGTAAATGGGTATACCTGATAGACGCTGTATGCGACATAAACGACGACATAAAGAGCGGCTCGTTTAACCCGCTCAAAGCCGGCGGTGCGGACAACGCCGTAA
Organism: uncultured Oscillospiraceae bacterium; assembly: GCA_900556765.1. Lineage (GTDB taxonomy): Bacteria > Bacillota > Clostridia > Oscillospirales > Acutalibacteraceae > UMGS1976. The sequence continues at coordinate 1,207 of USQH01000103.1, read as the reverse complement.
TGACTATGAACGTATGCTCCGCACAGGCCGGCGCCGCTCTCGAACTTCTGGACATAAAGCGCTTTGGCGGCATACTTCAAAACATAATCTACATCGGACTGCCGGAAACGGCGAAAAGTAAAATGAACGACCGAAAGGAAAAGGAACATGAAAAATCCATATGAAGTTCTCGGCGTATCTCCGTCGGATACCGACGATCAGATAAAGTCGGCTTATCGTGAGCTGGCGAAAAAATATCATCCCGATAACTACCACGATAATCCGCTCTCCGATCTCGCCGGCGAGAAAATGAAAGAGATAAACGAAGCGTACGACGCCATTATGAACGAGAGACGTACGGGAAACAGCGGTCAGTCACAGGACACCGGCGGCTATTCGGCATACCAGAATTCTAAATTCAGCGAAATACGCATCCATATACAAAATAACAACCTCGAACAGGCTCAGACAATGCTCGACAGCATCCCGATACAGGGGCGCGATGCCGAATGGTACTACCTTAACGGCAGTGTGCTTTATAAGCGCGGTTGGTTTGACAGCGCATACACCAATTTTGCCACCGCCTGCCGCATGAATCCCAGCAATCCCGAATACAGAACTGCCCTAAACAACATAACTATGCAGCGCAGCGGCAGTAATCCGTACAGAGGCGGCAGTTCGATGCAAGGATGCACCGCGTGTGACGTATGCCAGGGACTTATATGCCTCGACTGTCTTTGCCGCGGCTGTGGCGGATGCCGATGAAAAAGAGCAAACGAATCGTATTCTGTGCGATGCTCGCCGCTCTCAGCGCGACCCTCGTAATTATCAGCAGGATCATCCCGTTTTCGACCGACATTATGCCTGCCATCGCAGGAATGCTGAACATTATCATCGTGGTCGAAATCGGTGCGAAATGGGCGTTAGCCTCTTATTTGACAGCGGCGGTACTTTGCTTTATTTTCGGGCTGAACGAAACATCAATGCTGTTTTTAATGTTTTTCGGTTACTACCCGATAATCAAATCACTGCTTGAAAAACTGAGTTCACGCAGTGTCGAATGGCTGCTGAAAATACTTATATTCAACGCCGCCATAGTTGCGGCATATGCAATACTGATACCTATATTCGGCTTGGAAGCGCTCGGATTCGGCGGAAAAGGCTATATCATTGCAGTGTGGGTGCTCAGTAATATATTTTTCGTCCTGTATGATATACTTATGACGAA
>USQH01000102.1 GCA_900556765.1 uncultured Oscillospiraceae bacterium | reverse complement strand
CGGCGAGTATCAACCGTTCACAGTCGAAACAATGCTCACCGTCAGGCGCACTGACGACCACGCCGCAAAGGGTACCGTTATGTATCTCAATGTCGGTGACCCGATGCTCAAAAAGCACCTCGCCGCCGAGTTTTTTTATCTCCTCGCGTATGGAGCGCACCACATTTACAAGCACATCTGTGCCGATATGCGGTTTCGCGTCGTACAATATACGCTCGCCGGCGCCATGCTCGGCGAATGTATGCAGAACGGTACGTATGCGCCCGTCCTTGATTCCTGTGTTCAGCTTACCGTCGGAAAATGTACCTGCGCCGCCTTCGCCGAACTGGATATTTGAATTATCTTTCAGTTTTCCGCCGCCGAAAAACTCGTCGACATCGCGCTGCCGCTGTTCGACCGCACAGCCGCGCTCCAACACAAGCGGACACATTCCGGCACGGGCAAGGCTGAGCGCCGCGAACATTCCCGCAGGACCGAAGCCCACAATTATCGGCCGCTTGTCCCGTCTGCCGATTTGCGGAAAACGATAGGTCGGCTCCGTGAAAAGCGACGCGTCGAATTTTTTCAATCTTCCGAGCAGCGATTGCTCATCGGCACATTCAACGGTAAAAGCACAGTTGAAGCAAATATCTGCCTTTTTACGCGCATCCACCGCCTTTTTGTACAGTCGAATCCGCGTGTCCGATGTAAAACGCACGCCGAGCTTTTTCCTGAGGACGGATCTGAGGTCGCCGAAATCGGCATCAAGCGGTATTTTCAGGTTTCTGACGATTATCATTATATTACCTACCGTAAACTGTATTTTCAGGAGTTGTTTTGGGCTTCTATGCAGGCGTCAATGACCAGCACGACGGAAATCGCATTGACAGGATCTATTCCGTCGGCAATATCTATTTCGTACGCGTCACCGAGAGTGAACCATTTCTTTGAAACTGTTGCAACTGTGCCGAATCGGCTGTCAACAGTATAATCATGCCCGAAAAAGTCGCCGCTGACCGTCCAGTCGAGACCGCTGACCGAATATTCACTGCGGAAAAAGGTAAATTCCTTTGTCACCTCGGCAAGCTGAAGGTCGCCGCGAAATATGTAATAGCGCGGCAAAAATGTCCACACCTTTTGCCGAATATATGCAAGCTCATTGTTGCAAAGATCGGTCAAATGGAGCTTTTTGCCCCACGAAAACACTTCGCCCCAAACATAAAAGCAGTCGTTGCCCTGCTCATCGTAAACGGTGAACTTGTCGCCCCAGGTAAATATATGCTGTTTTATATAAAGTTTCATTTTCAACAGCCTTTCATTACGCTTTATTTTGTATGTAATTACATTATAACACATTGAGAGCAGTATGGAAATATTATTCTGTTTGGCGTAGTTTTTCGGCAAAAACAAAGAAGTCCGACCGAAACAGCCGGACTTCCCATCAAATACAAACAGTTTTTTAATTTTAATCAGTCGTTTTCTGTCAGCTTTGCGGTCCTAAGATACGTTTGACCGACTCAATCTGCTCCTTCTTAACACCAATGCTCAGCAGGTAATCGTATATACAGTCGCTCAGCTTATCGGTTCGGTCGCCGCGCACAATTGAAATGTATGAAGCAATTGCAGAGGTGTCGCGTGAGCCGCCGATATTACCGAAATTGGAATACAAGTAATCGCGGTAAAGATCTTCCTCCGACACTCCGAGCAATCCGTTTAAAAGGAACGCGAGCATGCCGGTACGGTCGGTACCGATACTGCAATGGTATATTACCGGATAATTCTTTTCGTCAGCCAGTATTTCGAAGCACTGTCTGATAGGCTTACTGTTAATACTCAGAATATTGCCCTCATAGTTCATCGGTATGTGGTAATATTTAACCGAAGCGCCCAATGGGCTTTCTTTTATATTGCCGGATTCGTTTTTATCGGATGCGCCGCCGCGCAGATCAATCTCCGTCTTTACTCCCATATCCTCAAGCATGGTTTTTATACCTTTGTCGGTAATCTCTATTTCGGTTGATCCGCTTTTGTTAAGTCTGCCGCAGCGGTAAAGAAGCTCTTGCTTTACCGTTCCGCCCGATTCCGTTTGCCAGCCTCCCGTATCGCGCACATTGGTGATACCGTCAACATAAAGGCAGCGCGGACCCTTTGTCTCGGTCGTAAATGATGCGATATCGCTTTCGTATTTTTCACCGCCGCATACCGCTGTAACCGACCAGTAGTATTTCTGACCGAGCAGCAAATTGCGAACATCGTATTTCGGCTCAGTAACGGTTGCTTCGACAGCGTCGGATAGGTCGTTCTTCGTGCCGAATCGGACAATATAGCTGTCAATAGTGACGCCCTCCTTCGCCTTAGCGTCCCATGTTAACTCGACTTTTCCCGAATGGCTGAGTTCAGATGTTCCGAAAGCATATGCGCTTATCATATCATATTTATCTCTCAGATACTCCGCCTGTATCGGGGTATGTAGCGAGACATTGTCGCCGAGCTGTGCAAGACGTATTCCGACCGGAGATTCATCATTAACTACAATTTCGGCGTATGACGAAGTGCCGCTGCCGTGCTGTGACGCATCTTTATCAGCCGTATTTTTTTCGCCGCAGCCGGCAACTGTCATAATAACAACAGCAAGCGCAAGAAGCAGCGATACCAATTTTTTATAACTTACATTATTCAAATCTACCATCCTCCATTATGCCGTTTTTGGCTGTCGGCAAGGTACTGCAAATTGCCGCAGCAGTAAAAGCGGTAATAATACAGCGCACCTGGCGTTATAACATTTAAACGCCTTTTTAACACTTTTTTTATTTTAAAATAAAGCGTTATAAAGCGTTCGGCATTGCTGTTTTACAAATTGTACCATGTTTAACATTTTTTGTCCATAAAAAGCAGATAAATTTAAATAATATTCACAAATTTAATGTCTGTGCATCTAATATTCTACCGTTCTGCAGAAAAGACGTTATAGTAAACGGATAACAACTCATTATCATTGCTTTAATTGTGAAAGTCGGCGGTATATATCCTCGGCAATCTGTCCTATGCGGCGGCTTTCCTCCTCCGAACAGGTGTTCAGGCGGCTTTTTTTCGGCAATCCCCATATGTTAAAAAAGCGTGGGCCTATCCATTCGCGGTAGCCGCATGCATCCCACACGCCCTGAATCAGCGACAATGCCGCTCGGCGAGGTGACATAAATATCACCTTCATCGGATATTTTATCAGCGCAAATATCAGCTTTGGATAATGGGCAGTTATGTTGGTCAGCGTGATGCCCGGATGAACAATTGAAAGGGATACGCCGCTCTCCTTTGCGAAAAGCTCATACAGCGAAAACATCAAATAACGTTTTGCATTTCCGTACACCTTGCTCGCCGCTTTGCGGGAGGAAAAGTCGATGTCGTCAGTATCTATATGAGATAGTTATGCGCGATGCTGCCGACCGCTATCACTTTTGCGTTCGGCTGCTGTTTCAGATGCGGCAACAGCTCGCGTATCATGTAATACGGCGACACGAAATTTATCTGAAACACATTATCAAAGCCGGTGCTGCATTTGTGCCGCGGAATACTGTACGCACCGGCGTTATGAATGAATACCGAAACCGGCATCTTTTTCAATTCCTCAACCGCCGACCGTACCTGTTCAATCCGCTCCAAATCAACGGTAATGTGCATTATCCGTGCATTTGGAAACTCGTCGGTCAGTTGCTGATGCAGCTTCGCGGATTTTTCGGCATTTCGGTCAAGCAATACCAACGCTGCGCCGCGCTGCAAAAGCATACGGCAAAGTTCCTTGCCGAGTCCTCCCGTCGCGCCAGTCAGTGCTACCAATGTGTCCGCGCTGAATTCATGCGCCTGTACCGTCTTATTATTTTCACTCATTATTCGTCACTGCCAATTCAGTCATATTTTTGCTTTGCTCAGCGAGTCCGAAAAACTAACGGGGCAAGAAATATATTCCCGGCCCCGTTAATAAACAGTTATATTATTGTTACAATTTCGCTTTCCGTGTACAAAGCGGCGTCACAGCGAAGCAAACACGCGCGTACCTTTCTTTTTAAGCCACAGGTAAAGCGGAACGCAAAGCAGCGCCGTGATAGCTGCGGTCATGGCAAGATACAGTTCCGCGCAGATATACGGAGCAATAAACAGAAACACTACGCCGAATGCTATTGAATATATCCAGCCGCCGAACAATGAAAACATTACGCATGCGCTCTGTTTAATCGGCGCTATCTCGTTTGTCCATGTGAGGTTAGGCAGCTTTAATCCGAGAAACAGTCCGAACTGCGCCGACAACAGCACATACAGCAACACCATTATTACGGATAGAATCAGTTGAAGCGGCGTAAACGGAATTACGAACGCGGCACACGCACAGCAGATAAGCGTAGGTATGCAGGTGATAATAAGCTGAACCGAGAGCTTTGCACGGAGCACCTGCCACGGTTCAACAGGCAGTGTGTGCATAAGCCACATGTTTTTCCCCTCGAGTGAAACGGACGGAGCCGCTGTGTCGTTCATGGATGCTGTCAAACATACGACGGCGCAGAACAGCACCGGTATGACTCCGGTATTTTGTACAAACACTTCCCGAAAAATATCGACTATATCTCCGCCTTTAAACAGCAAAAGAGCGCCGATTATTACAATAAACAGTCCTCCTAAGCCGCAGTTGAGCATATAGTTCGGACTTGAGGTAAAACGGCGAAATTCTTTGCCGAGCAGCGCGCCGAAAGCACTCTTTACTTTAACGGGCGTTTCTTTATACTTTACCCTTGCCATTTTTCCCGTCGATGTTGCAATTCCGATAAAGCTTCGAGACAACATAAACCACATCAGACCGAACAGGACAAGAACGACCGCCGTCACCGTAATCATGGCGAACAGATCGCCCTCTCCGACACGGCCGAACAGATACAGAGGATACGCAGCACCCTTTATCTTTGCCCCGTATACGGCGGCGTTGGCGATCAGCTCCTCTATAAGTTCCTGCGATTTATAATAAAAGAAATAATATAAACCGATAAACAAAAGTGAAATAACGACGGTAATAAAGCTTTTGTTTTTGAGCTTGAGACTGATCTTTGCAACGACCCAGCCCAACAGGCAGGACAAAACCAAAACCACAACGGATATCAGTATCACCAGCAGAATCGAGCCGATTACTGCGC
>USQH01000101.1 GCA_900556765.1 uncultured Oscillospiraceae bacterium | reverse complement strand
CCAACATGTTGTGTCCGCAGGAGAGCGACAGAATTTTACCGATGAGCAGAAAGCACAAGCTCGTTTCAACATTGGGGCGGTCGATGCGTCAAAGGTCAAAAGCAGCCTCAGCGCGCACGACGATATTCCAAACGCCAGAGCAATGGCTGATTATGTAGACGACACCGTTAAACACACAGCCGTAATGATATCCGAGCAATCACTGAGTGACGAGCAGAAATCCACAGCTCGCGAAAACATCGGAGCGCTCGCTGTGGATAATGTAGTGCTTAAAAGCACGGACAAACCGGATACCGACGCGTCCGAACTGATTTATTCAATAACCGGTGTACAGCGTTTCTTGTATAAGAACACAGTACTTAGTACGATAGACCAGTCTGCGTCTGAAGTCGCAAATTGGACGGGCACAAAAAAAGCGCAGGCTCGCAAAAACATTGATGTAGACGGCGGCAAATGGGTACTGCTGAGAACATATACGACCGACGGAGTTAACAAAGCTTTCGGCGACGGCACGACATCCAATGCAGGCACCACCACCACAGACGTCGACGGCAATGCGCTTTCTCTGTCGGCGGTGTCTGTCGTGTTCAAAAACACTGCCGCCGCGGCGGCAAATTCATATGCGGCATTGTTTGCATACACCGCATCCGGAGAAAACGAATACGGCGGATACAGCGTTTCCACCAACGCCGTAAACACTAAGGAGAACGCGCAAGGTGTAATGACGGTGTTTGCGGATCGCGGTTACTATCGCAGTTTATCAATTGACGGTGCGCTTAAAAACTCGGCATATGCGCGCGAAAATCCGTCGCAGGCATTTGTAATGACGAGCGACAGCGTTATCAATCAAATCAAATTTGTGCTCGGCGCGATACCGCCCGCCGACGACATTATTGAAATATGGGGGATAAAAGCATGAACGAGAACGCGATACTTATTCAGGCGGAGATAACACAGCTAAAAGAGAATTTATCCGATACCGATTACGCGGCGATAAAGATCGCGGAAGGTGTTGCTGCTGATGACGATTACGCCGATGTGCTGGTTCAGAGGCAGGCGTGGCGCGACCGCATAAATGCGCTTGAGGCCTCGGCCGCAGGCGCTGACGAAGGCGAGGCGGAAACAGCATGACCTGGGAGATAGTAGTCGGTCTTATCACCCTCATGACGGCATGTATTGCCGTATGCACCATCGTCAGCAACAACACGCGGGCGATGACCGAGGTAAAATGCGGACTTGACGAGCTGAAAAACACCATTTGCGAGCAAAAATCCGATCTGCGTGCCGTCGAGGAGCGTGTCGCCGAGCATGAAGTGCGTATATCTCGGCTGGAATGCTGACGGCGCGGTGTGTCATGCGGCGGCGGTGTCCGAATATAATGGATTGAGCACTGTAATATTAACACGAAACACAATTTCCTGTGAAAGGCGGTGAGCCGGTATGGCAAAACATTACGCAAAGGACATCGTTAAAACGGCAGTCGGCGAGATCGGAGTCAAGGAGTCGCCCAAAAATTCCAACAAGCAGAAATACGGCGTCGCCTACGGACGAAACGGCATATCGTGGTGCTGCATATTCGTTTGGTGGTTATTCATGAAAAACAACGCCTCCGATTTATTTTACGGCGGCGGTAAGACGGCGAGTTGCACGACGCTTATGAACTACTATCACAAAAACGGGCAGGTAGTCAAAAGCGGCTACAAGCCCGGCGATATTGTTTTCTTTGATTGGGACAAGTCGGGCGATGCCGACCATGTCGGTATAATTGAGCGTGTCAGCGGCAACACCATTTACACTATCGAGGGAAACACATCGGTAGGCAATGATTCAAACGGCGGAGAGGTCATGCGACGCACTCGTTCGGCCAACTCGCCAAGTTACAATATAACGGTCGCCAGACCGAAGTATGAAGCGGAAACGGAGGAAATCAAAGTGAACATTACAATGACACAGTTATCTAACGGTAGCAAAGGAGAGCAAGTGAAAACGCTTCAACGACTGCTTAATGCGCTTGGATATTCTTGCGGCAAAGCGGACGGCGATTTCGGCAAAAACACACTCGCCGCAGTCAAAAAATTTCAGTCGGCAAGAAAACTGACATCCGACGGTATAGTCGGTCATAACACATGGAATAAACTGCTGAGGGGGTAAATGCGATGCCAACAGATATAGTGGTGGCAGTTATCGCCTTTGCCGGCACTGCACTCGGCACCTTCGGCGGCATACTTACATCAAGCAAGCTGACTAATTATCGAATACAGCAGCTTGAAAAAAAGGTGGACGAACATAACAATTTTGCGCGTCGCGTTCCTGTAATCGAGGAGCAAATTAAAGTAATTAATCACAGAATACAAGATTTGGAGGTAAATCAGCATGAATGAAAAAATTAAAAGTTGGATTAAAGCGGCAGGAATAAGGGCAATAAAGACGGTTGCGCAGACAGCCATTGCAACAATTGGAACAAGTGCAATGCTCGGAGATGTTAACTGGTTAGCCGTTGTAAGCGCATCGGCTCTTGCCGGCGTACTTTCGTTACTGACATCCGTAGCCGGACTGCCGGAAGTTAACGAATAAAATAAAATTTCTGATTATATCTAACAATTAGCACCTAACAATTTGTTTTTCGTGTAGAAATGTTAGAAACATTCTAACATTTTTGTTTTGGATTGTTAGATAGTTTGTTAGGCGGTAAAACCGCACTGTTACAAGGTTTTTATTACTTTTCTAACATTCTAACATTTTTTCTTATAGAGTATTAAATTAGAGAGTTTAGAGAGTAATATTACCGTCTACCCGCCTATTTACGTGTATATACGCATACGCGCGTGAGAATGTAAGAAAGCACCCAGGGAGCTGCAAAGCCCTCTGGGTGCCTTTTCATTTTACAGGTACTGTAATGGCAAACACATTACGCCACACAACAAAAGTTGTAATGGGTTCGTACCTGTGCGTTATGGTGGAGACGAAGAGGATCGAACTCTCGACCTTACGGATGCGAACCGTACGCTCTCCCAGCTGAGCTACGCCCCCATATACGGCGCCGTTATCAACGCCGCTAATTATTATACCCCCACAGGTGTACACTTGTCAATCGGTTTTTATCGCATTTTTGCAAACTTTGTTTAAAACACATTCACCGCACCGCGGACGGCGAGCAACGCAGACCGCTCTGCCGTGCAGAACGATGCGGTGGCAAAAATCGTTCGACTTCTCGGGTGGCAGCAATGCGCGAAGCTGCTGCTCGACCTTATACGGGTCCTTGGAATCGCACAGTCCGAGCAGTCCGGTTATTCGGATAACGTGGGTATCGGTGACGACGGCAGGCTTGCCGAAAATGTCACCGAGGATCAAATTGGCGGTTTTTCGCCCGACTCCCGGCAGGGATGTCAGCTCCTCGATGGTATCCGGCACTTTACCGCCGAATTTGTCGCGCAGCATCACGCACATATTAACAATGTCGGCGGCTTTAGTCTTGTACAATCCGCAGGATTTTATGTATTCGGCGACCTCGTCAACATCGGCGTCGGCGAAATCGTCGACCGAGCGAAAGCGGCTGAACAGCGCCGGCGTAACCATATTGACCCGTTTATCGGTGCATTGCGACGACAGGCGCGTCGCGATAAGCAGCTCGTGCGGAACGGAATAACGGAGCTGACATTCGGCGACGGGATATGCCGCCTCCAACAGCTCCAGCACCTTTGCGGCGCGCTCGATCTTTCTCATTGTCTCGCTCTCCTTATCGCGCGGTATCCAATGCCGATCTCACAGTGTCCGCGTTATAAAATGGGGCAGGATATAATGCAACCCCGCCCCGTTGATTCTTGTGTATAAATCACTGATTTTCGCTGTAATGGTGCGCCTTTTCGAGCATCATGTCCTTGACTTTCATCAGCCGTGCGCGCGATGAGCGGTCGTTTTCCTCCAGCTTCATGGAGATGTACTTTATAGTCTCCTGATAGCGCGGTATCATAACATGCTCCAGTGCATTAACACGGCGGCGCGTTTTTTCAATCTCGCTCGCCATGAGCTGAAGCGACTTTTCATTCTGCGCCAGCTTCAGCATATCGGGCAGCATGGCGTTAAGCTGTTCCACCGCGCCGTCCAGCTCAAAGCTGGTGAAGGCAAAACCGTACGGGTAGATGTCGCCTTCCTCGGCGGTGCGCGTTGAACTGCTGAACACGGGAATGTTGACCGACATGACGTTTTTCGCCTCAGCGGTCAGATAGACCTCCTGCTTCGGCGCGAGCAGCGCGGCGTCCAGAGCCGCACCGTCCATGACAGCGGCGGCGAGCACAAAATGGCGGTTCGCGTCGTCAAGTCCCGCCTCGACACGCTCGCGCAGTTCCTTAGTCTCGCGTATCATGTCAAGAAATCGGCGCATCAGCTCGTCGCGCTTATCCTTCAGCAGCTTATGCCCGCGCAAAGCGGTATTGAGCTGCTTTTTCAGTCGGGTAAGCTGCATTCTGGTCGGGTTGACATTCATCACTGCCATCGGCGTTCACTCCTTTTTTGAGTCGGTTTTCGGAAAAAATCGCGTATTCAGTGTTTGCCGTAATGCTCGTCAAGCATTTCGTCGCTGATACGCTTCAGTTCGCTTCGCGGCAGTATCGACAACAGCTTCCAGCCGATGTCGAGCGTTTCCTCGATAGTACGGTTGGTGTCAAAGCCCTGCGAAACATACTCCTGCTCAAACGCTTCGGCAAATTTCGCATACAGCTTATCTACATCGGTCAGTGCCGCTTCACCGAGTATGACCATCAGCTCCTTTGCGTCCTTGCCTCGTGCATATGCGGCAAAGAGCTGATTCATAGTGCTGGCGTGGTCGACGCGCGTGCGTCCCTCGCCGATGCCCTTGTCCTTCAGTCGTGACAGCGACGGCAGTACGTCGATAGGCGGCATTACGCCCTTGCGGTACAGCTCGCGCGAGAGAATGATCTGACCCTCGGTAATGTAGCCTGTAAGGTCGGGTATCGGGTGTGTTTTGTCATCCTCCGGCATGGTGAGGATAGGTATCATGGTTATCGAGCCGTCCTTGCCCTTTTGCCTGCCTGCACGTTCGTACAGGGTGGCAAGGTCGGTGTACATATATCCGGGGTAGCCGCGGCGTCCCGGCACTTCCTTACGGGCGGCGGAGACCTCACGCAGAGCGTCGGCGTAGTTGGTGATG
>USQH01000100.1 GCA_900556765.1 uncultured Oscillospiraceae bacterium | reverse complement strand
TAGTCGCGTGCTTTGTGAGTTTTGTAAAGAGCCTCTTTAATGATTTCGGGCGTCAGACCGTGTACCTTAAGATCCATCTGGATAGCGGTGATACCCTTGTGCGTACCGGCGACCTTAAAGTCCATATCGCCGTAGAAGTCTTCAAGTCCCTGAATATCGACCATGGTCATGAAATCACCGTTGTCGCCGGTGATAAGACCGCAGGAGATACCGGCAACCGGAGCCTTGATGGGCACGCCGGCAGCCATCAGAGCGAGAGTTGAGCCGCAAACGGAACCCTGTGAGGTAGAGCCGTTTGAGGAAAGAACTTCGGAAACAACGCGGATAGCGTACGGGAAGTCTTCAACCGACGGAATGACCGGCAGCAAAGCCTTTTCAGCCAGTGCGCCGTGACCGATCTCGCGGCGGCCGGGGCCACGCGAGGGCTTGGTCTCGCCGACCGAATAGGACGGGAAATTGTAGTGATGGATATATCTCTTTTCGACCTGCTCGTCAATGCCGTCAAGGCGCTGAGCGTCAGCCATAGGAGCAAGAGTGGCAACGGAGAGAACCTGAGTCTGTCCGCGGGTAAAGAGGCCGGAGCCGTGTACTCGGGGCAGCAGGTCTACCTGAGCGTTAAGGGGACGAATTTCGTCGATTCCGCGGCCGTCAACGCGCTTTTTCTCATCCTTGAGCCATGCGCGAACGACGTGCTTCTGAACCAGATACATGATTTCGTCAAGCTTTGCTTCGCAGCCCTCAAAGCGCTCGTCAAATTTCTCATGAACGGCGGCGTAAATGGGCAGCAGAGCGGCGTCACGAACCAGCTTGTCATCGGTATCGAGTGCTTTTTTAACATCCTCGATGCAGAATTTCTCAATCTCGGCAAGGATAACGGGATCGGGATCGTTCGACTCAAAAGCAAACTTCGGCTTGCCGATCTCGGCAACGATGCCGTTAATGAACTTAACGATCTCCTTGTTTACCTCATGAGCTTTCATGATAGCGTCAAACATGACTTCGTCGGATACTTCGTTTGCACCGGCTTCGATCATGGCGACCAGATCGGCAGTGGAAGCAACGGTAACGTCCATGTCGCTGACAGCGCGCTGAGCGAGTGTCGGGTTAATGACGACTTCGCCGTCGACAAGACCTACCTTTACGCCGCTTATCGGACCGTCCCACGGAATATCGGAAATAGCGATAGCGGCGGAAACGCCGATCATCGCGGTGATCTCAGGGCTGCAATCGGGGTCGACCGACATAACGGTGGCGACGACCGAGCAATCGTTACGCATATCCTTCGGGAAAAGCGGACGGATCGGGCGGTCGATGCAGCGAGAGGTCAGTATAGCCTTCTCGCTCGGTCTGCTCTCGCGTCTCTGGAAAGAGCCGGGGATGCGGCCGACCGAGTACATTTTTTCTTCGTAATCGACAGACAGCGGGAAGAAATCAACGCCTTCACGTGGCTTTGCCGACGCAGTGACGTTACAAAGTACAGCCGTGTCGCCGTATGTGGCGAGAACGGATGCGTTTGCAAGCTGAGCCATTTTACCGGTTTCAAGCTTCAGTTTTCTGCCGGCAAGAGTGGTTTCATAAACCTTGTAGTTTTCAAACATTTTCAAACCTCCATAAATTTTAGCTTTTACGGGGTCTGACGGGGTTTAGCAATAAATTCTGCGCCGATTACTCCGGAAAAAACGGCGTACAATTCACTGCTAAAAACCGTATTCAGCCCCGCATTTTGATAAAAAATAAGATAAGCATAAAGCAAAAGCAGACCGATTTATCAAAAATAAATCGGTCTGCGGTGCAGGCATTACTTACGAATACCGAGCTGTGCGATGATCGCACGATATCTTTCGATATCCTTTTTCTGCAAATAAGCAAGCAGGTTGCGGCGATGGCCGACCATCTTGTGCAGGCCGCGACGAGAATGGTGGTCATTCTTGTGAACCTTAAGATGCTCGGTAAGGTCGCTGATGCGCTTGGTCAGTACGGCGATCTGAACCTCGGGCGAACCGGTGTCACCCTCGTGAGTAGCGTACTGCTGCATTATAGCGGTCTTTTCCTCTTTAAGCATTGATTTCACCTCTTTAAAAATTTTCATCGAAAAACCGAGTACGGGGTAACGGCAAATCCTCATAAAACAAGGCATACGCCCCGAACGCAGTATTACGAACAAATGGTATTATATCACAGCACCGATAATTTGTAAAGCATTTTTATTGTGTGCCGTATAAAATTCGGATATTCGTATATACAACTTGTGACTTGACATTATTTTGCTGTTATTTTATTATAGTAAGTAATTGACAATCAAAGGTGTGAAAGATTTTATGAAAAACAGCGAAAAGACCATGGAAAAAATCGTCGCTCTGTGCAAAGGACGCGGTTTTATTTTCCCCGGCTCCGAAATATACGGCGGTTTGGCTAATACATGGGATTACGGTCCTCTCGGCGCTGAGCTGAAGAACAACGTAAAACGCGCATGGTGGAAAAAGTTCGTACAGGAGAACAAATACAATGTAGGGCTTGACGCCGCCATTCTTATGAATCCGCAGACTTGGGTCGCCTCCGGTCACCTCGGCGGTTTCTCCGATCCTCTGATGGATTGCCGCGAGTGCAAGGAGCGTTTCCGCGCAGACAAGCTTATCGAGGACTGGACGGCCGAAAACGGCGTTGCTCTCGAAAAGCCCATTGACGCATTCTCACAGCAGGAAATGAAGGACTTTATCGAAAATAACAACATTCCGTGTCCCACCTGCGGCAAGCATAATTTCACAGATATCCGTCAGTTTAATCTGATGTTTAAGACATTTCAGGGCGTTACCGAGGACGCAAAAAACACCGTTTATCTGCGTCCCGAGACGGCTCAGGGCATATTCGTAAACTTTACCAATGTTCAGCGTGCAAGCCGCAAGAAGCTGCCGTTCGGTATCGGTCAGATCGGAAAATCATTCCGTAACGAGATTACCCCCGGCAACTTTATATTCCGCGTTCGCGAATTTGAGCAGATGGAGCTTGAGTTCTTCTGCCAGCCCGGTACCGATCTGGAATGGTTCGCGTACTGGCGCAATTTCTGCCGCGAGTGGCTGCTGTCGCTCGGACTCAAGGAGGAAAACCTGCGTCTGCGTGACCACGATCCGGAGGAGCTGTGCTTTTATTCAAAGGCAACGACCGATTTCGAGTTCATGTTCCCGTTCGGCTGGGGCGAGCTGTGGGGCGTAGCCGACCGTACCGATTACGACCTGTCTCAGCACGCCGAGCATTCCGGCAAGGATCTGACCTACTTCGATCAGGAAAAGAACGAGCATTATATTCCGTACGTTATAGAGCCGTCGCTCGGCGTTGAGCGTTCTGTTCTCGCTTTCCTGTGCGACGCATACGATGAGGAAGTCGTTGATGCCGAAAAGAACGATACGCGTGTCGTTTTGCGTTTGCATCCGGCTCTCGCTCCGTTCAAGGCGGCTGTTCTTCCTCTTTCCAAAAAGCTGAGCGAGCAGGCAACCGCTATTCACGACGAGTTGTCAAAGCACTTCATGGTCGACTTTGACGATACCGGCTCTATCGGCAAGCGTTATCGCCGCGAGGATGAGATCGGTACACCGATATGCATTACCTATGATTTTGACAGTGAAGAAGATGGCTGCGTGACCGTTCGTGACCGCGATACAATGCAGCAGGAGCGTATCAAGATCGAAGACCTCAAGGCATACATCGAAAGCAAAATGATTTTCTGATATATTTAATATATTAGTTAATGTAATATTTTTGGGCAAAACTGACGCATTTTTAGTCAACATGTTTTGTTTTACACTAAAATACATACAAAACAAAGCAGGGTAATTTGTGCGCTTTGCTAATTGAAATGAATGGTATTTTTTTGTATTATTAAAGCAGGAATGAAAAAGCCATTCCAATAAAATTATCAGGAGGGTAAACAAAATGAATATTTGTGAGCTTATCCGTAAGATAATCGAAATGATTATATCTTACATTCCTATGCCGCTCTAATTTTAGGTATCGGTAAAAAAACATAAAAAGCTGCCCTGTTTATTCAGGGCAGCTTTTTTGCATTTATATTACATAATTTGCACAATCACAAGTTTTATTTAAATATTTAAAAATATTTTACATATATTTTTGCAGCGCGATATTCTGAAGAAGAATTGATGCTAAAAATGTAAGCTTTTTTTGCACATTTCTTCGCTGATTGGATAAAACCCAATCTATCAAAATTGATTGCCAAATTTAAATATACTTTTCTTAAAATTACTGAATCTTTTACCTCCTTACTTTCTAATTTTTCAAATAACATATTCGCAATTATATAAGATTCCTCTTTTTTGCCTATCTGCTCATAGCATAACATTAAATGAGTATTAAGTACGATATCAAGATAACTAGAACGGTTCCAGTAAAAAGCACGTTTAATTAATGATATTGCTTCATTATATTTGTTGTCAATCATGTAACAAATCGCCAAATTACTTAATGGATAAGCGCTTTCATGTACTTTAGTTTGACTCAAGATATACAGTGATTCTCTATATAATTTTTTGCATTCTTCATAGTTATTTAGTTTAAAAAATTCATATCCCATGTTATTTTTTACATAGGCTGTTTCTACTAAGTCATCATTGGTTTCACTTATTGATAATGCTTTATCGAGTAAGGCTAAAGCAGCTTTGCCACTGTAATAATTTGAGCAATTTTTTAATAATATCCCAAGTGCTCTTGAGTTCACATTATACTCTTCTATATGTTCGGAAATCGAACAAAAAATTTCTTTGGCTTCCTGTTTTCTTCCTACCACCTCTACTATTACAAGCTGAAGCATATGCTTTACTAAAATTTCCTTATCTGTTCCAGGCTGAATATACTTTTTCGCTAATAATAGCTCTTTCTCCGCATTATTTTTGTCTAATATAATATTATATATTTTACCAGATAAATAATAATACTTAAAATATTCTTCATCATTGGATAACTTGCTAAAAGAATAATTTAAAATATTTCTAGCTTTTTCATATTTACCGCAGTTGTAAAAGCATTCAGCTAATAATATTAAATCATTCGCATTCATTTCAGCAAAACTTTTTTCTAGACGATTAATAATAATAGCAATATTACGGTAATCAGATTGAGCCATTAGCATTTTTAAACACTCTAAGTTGTTTTGTACCCAAGAA